>JAFTMU010000345.1 GCA_017452215.1 Clostridia bacterium | reverse complement strand
GACATGGCACGCAAAAGCGCATTTTTTTCCTGTTTTTCACAAGGGGAGATCTTTGAAAACAACGGCTCCTTGGAAAAATGCTTCGAGGAGTTTTATCGCAGTCACCGTGAGAATGCCTTTGATTCGGTGATCTGCGCCAACGATTTTGCGGCAGTGTCTTTGATCGCACATCTGCGGCAGAGCGGTATTTCCACCGAGGGGCTTTGCATCGCTGTGCACTCCAATGCCCAGATTTTGACCTATTTCCCCGAGATCGTAGCGGTCAGCGTGGAGTATTCGGCGGTGGCGTCTGCGGCGTTTGAGATCGCCGATTGCATTACCGCAAACCCAAGCTTTTTGGGAATGCGTGTAACGGTAGATTGCCAAAGCGACCTTTTACCAAAGATGGCAGAGGCAGGCGAGCCACCCGTGCCCTCCTTTGCGGTGACGGATACCATTTACGATGACGGAGAGCTTGCCGAATTGATGCGCATTGACCGCTTGCTTTCCGAGAGCGACGAGACGGATATCAAGATCATCCGCCTTTTGTCGGGAGGGACGGACAATATCTGCGAGAGCACCTTTTTGAGCGATAACGGCGTAAAATACCGCATCAAGAAAATGAAGAAGATCTGCGAGGTTGAATCTAAAAAGGAGATCCCTGTGTTGCTTGCCAAATATGGGATTGTGGTATGAGGGAGATGAAGCAACTGTCTGTATTTGACACCGATTTGGAAAATGATCAAGGTGAGAAAGACGCAGATAATTCGTTAAAGATTCTTTCTCTGTTTAGCGGTTGCGGAGGCATGGATATTGGCTTTGAGGGCGAGTTTACGTGCTTGAAGCGTTCTGTAAATGCAAAGCTGCACCCAGATTGGATCACGGAAGATCAAGGAGATTACGTTAAGCTTGCTCCCACGGGCTTTAAAACAGTGTTTGCAAACGATATCAAGGAGGATGCCAAAGCAGCCTGGGTTTCTTATTTTGAAAAGCGCAATTCAAATGCAAGAGATATTTATCACGTTGAAAGTATCGTGAATGCAGTTAAAAGAGCTCGAAGCGGAGAAAAGGTTTTCCCCGACGGCATTGATATTGTAACATGGGGCTTTCCGTGTCAAGATTTTTCCGTGTCCGGCACAAGGCAAGGCTTTCATTCGCAAACAAGCCATGACGGAACAAAAATTTCACCGGAGGAACCGTCTGTTGAAAACAGAGGACAGCTGTACATTTGGATGCGAGACGTTATTTCCTTGACGCAACCAAAGCTGTTCGTTGCCGAAAACGTCAAGGGGCTTATCAGCTTGGAGGACGCAAAAGAGATCATCGAGAGCGATTTTTCCAATGCTGCAAACGGCGGCTACTTAGTAGTCCCTGCAAAGGTATTGTGCGCTGCGGATTACGGCGTACCTCAATCCAGAGAAAGAGTGATTTTTTTTGGCTTTAAGCGCAGTGCATTACAAACGGAAGCATTGGAAGCGTTATCTAACTCGATCATCCCCGCAGAGTATGACCCATATCCACCTCGAACACATTCCAATGATGATGAAACATTGGAAAAATACGTTACTTGCAGGGAGACCTTGGCG
>JAFTMU010000344.1 GCA_017452215.1 Clostridia bacterium | reverse complement strand
GGGGTGCAATCTTCTTCCCAAATCCGCATTGGAATTGGCAGAGCATCCCAACATCGTTGCGATCAAGGAGGCAAGCGGAAACATTTCGCAGATCTCTTAGCTGTCGGCACTGACCCGTGGAAAGCTTGACATTTATTCGGGCAACGATGACCAGATCGTTCCCGTGCTTTCCCTGGGAGGAAAGGGTGTCATTTCGGTGCTTTCCAACCTGATGCCCAAGGCGACAAGTGAAATGTGCAAAAAATTCTTCTCGGGTGATGTGGCAGGTAGCGCAAAGATGCAATTGGATCTTTTGCCCCTGGTCAACGCTCTGTTCTGCGAAGTCAACCCCATTCCCGTGAAGGCGGCAATGGCAGCCATGGGCTTTGGTGAAAACAGCCTGCGTCTGCCCCTGACCCCCATGGAGAAGGAGCACGAGGAAATGCTTCTTGCCTTGATGCGGGAGCAAAATCTGATCTGACGGAAGGAAGCAAAGAATGAATATATTGATATGCGGCGTCGGTGGACGCATGGGCAGAGAGGTGGCAAAGCTTGCCCTGGAGGGGGTAAGAGGTGCCAAGGTCGTAGCGGGATATGATATTCTGCCTGTCGATACCCGTGAGTTTCCTACCTACACCGATTGGAGCGCCGTGACGGAGAAAATTGATTGTATCATTGATTTTTCTCACCATACGGGCACAGAGGCGTTGCTCGAGTTTGCCGTTTCCAAGGGGATCCCTGTGGTTCTTTGTACCACGGGACACACCGAGGAGGAGGCAGTCCTGATCGATGAGGCGGCAAAGAAGATCCCCCTCTTCCATTCGGCAAATATGTCTCTTGGCATTGCTCTTTTGGTCGAGCTTGCCAAAACGGCGGCAAAGACCTTCCCCGATGCAGATATTGAGATCATCGAAAAGCATCACAACCGCAAGCTGGACGCTCCCAGCGGAACGGCGCTCCTTTTGGCGAATGCCATCAAGGAGATCCGTGAACGGGCGAGATTTATTTTCGGAAGAGCCGGACAAGCGAAAAGGGAAGCCGATGAGATCGGTATTCACGCCATTCGCATGGGAAATATCATCGGAGAGCACCAGGTGATCGTGGGGACCGACACCCAGACCATCACCTTAAAGCACGAGGCGCATAGCCGCTCCTTGTTTGCCGAGGGCGCTATGGCGGCGGCAGAATTTCTTGTAGGCAAGACCGCAGGACTTTACGATATGAAGAGCATGATCGACGCTCAATGAAAGAACAACAGAGGACACACACATGATTTGTAACAATCTTTCGATCAATGCAGAGGGGCATTTGTGCTTTGCGGGGCAAGATACCGTTGCCTTGGCAGAGCAATACGGAACGCCGCTTTATCTGATGGACGAGGAGCGCATCCGTGAGCGTTGCCGCACGTACAAAAAGGCGATGCGGGAGGCATTTGGTGCCAAGTCACTGCCTTTGTATGCGGGAAAAGCGGCATCCTTCAAGCAGATCTATCGCATTATGAAGGAAGAGGAAATGGGAATCGACGTGGTCTCCTCGGGGGAGATTTGCACCGCAGCAAGCACGGGCTTTCCCATGGAACGTGCCTATTTTCACAGCAACAATAAAACCGACGGGGATATCCGTTACGCTATGGACCACGGCGTGGGCTATTTCGTCGTGGATAACCGTGAGGAGCTGGACGCTATTGAAGCGGCGGCAGGGGAGCGTGGCATCACTCAAAAGATCCTGCTTCGCTTGACTCCCGGGATCGACCCCCATACCTACGAGGCGGTCGCCACGGGCAAGGTGGATTCCAAGTTCGG
>JAFTMU010000343.1 GCA_017452215.1 Clostridia bacterium | reverse complement strand
GTTTTTTTGCAATTTAAAAAGAGGTGCCGAATCAACGATTCAGCACCTCTTTTTTTACTTTTCAAACCCATGCACAAAGCCCGAGACGTCAGCGGAGCAAATATCCCCGCCGATCACACGGTTGCGGTACACCAGCACGTTGGCATAGACCGTGCCCTCATAGTCGGGATAATTGGTCACGACGAAGGTGTAACGGGTCACGTCCTTATTCTTATATTTAGAGAGATTGAGCCCCTGGGTCTTTTGCAGTTCGTTGTAAGCGGAGAATACCTTGTCAAATTCCGAGGGAACGGTTACGGTCTTGACCTCGGTGGGGGTCGCCTCTACCTTCCAACCGAATTGCGAAAGAAAGGCGGCAACGTCGTCGGCGGTCTTGATCTTGTCATAGGTGTAGTTTGCAGCCCCGTCTCCCGCATTGGCAGAGGCCTCGGAGGAGAGGGTATATGTAGGAACAAAGGCGATCAGGGTGATCAGAACTGTCAGGGCAACGCAAATAACGCCAACGAGCTTGATGGTGCTGGCACGCATAGAATAAACGAACATAAAAAAGCCTCCCGTGTGTTCAAATATTTCTGTTAGAATATATGAACACCGAAGGCTTTTTATGAATCGAAAAGGGAGCTATCAATATCAAAGGTATCAATTTTTTCAAAATCTCTGACCGCATGGGAGTGAGCGTACACGTTGTGCAGCAGTCCCATCATCATGAAGGTCGCCAGCATCGAGGAGCCGCCGCAGGAGAGGAAGGGAAGGGTGATGCCAATGACGGGGAGCATGCCAAAGCACATTCCTACGTTGAGTAGGATCTGCACCACCAGCATTCCGCCAACCCCGGCACAGATCAATCCGCCATAGTCCGAGGTGGAGGCGGCACGGGCAATGACGAATACACGCACCACCATCACGATCAAGATCATGATCACGGCAGCCCCGCCAAAGAAGCCGAATTTTTCACACACGGTAGCGTAAATAAAATCCGTGTGAGAGGCGGGAAGATCCTCATAGAAGTGTCCGCCGAATATCCCACCGCCAAAGAGCCCCCCTGCCGCAATGGCGTCCTTGCTCAATAGCGGCTGCCAAGAATATTGGGAGTCGGGATAGGCTTCGGGATTGAAGCCGATGATGATGCGTTGCTGCTGATATTCCGCAAGCATGTCCCACAAGTAAGGGGAGAGAAGCACCGCCACCAAGGCAACCCCTAAAAAGTATCCCGGGTGGAGACCGGCGCAAAAGAGCATAATGACTACAATGGAGAGATAGATCAACGCCACCCCAAGGTCGCCGGACACAAGGATCAGCCCCACGATCAAAAGCGCATGAATGCCAAGCCCCAAGACCGTCAAGGGATGGTTGATACGCTCCTTGACCGTGAACAGGTGCTTGGAAAAGGTACAGATAAAGGTAAACTTGATAAATTCGGAGGGCTGGATCTCCATGCCAATGAAGGGAATGGTGAGCCAGCTTTTGTTGCTGGTCTCCATGTTCTCTCCCGAGGAGCCAAACAACAGCGTAAGGACCAAAAGCGCCACTGAGCCTAAGAGCATGGGCAGCCAAAGCTTGTCCACAATGACGTGAAAGTCCACGTAGGCGATCAATACCGTCACCAAAATACCGAGAACGGAGATGAAGATCTGCATTCGCAGCTTGGTCATGCCAAAGTTGTGGGCAGCGCCCCAAACCGTGACGATGCTGATGATAGAAAGAAGCAGGGAGCACACGAACAGGACGGGATCAATGTTGGTGATCATTTCCCGCAGGATGTTTTTGATCTTTTCCATAGGCGCTCCTTTCTTTGATTGCTAAAAAACGGGGGAAGGAACGCTTCATTCCTTCCCCAAGCAAGATATCAGTACTGTCTGCCCCAGATGACCATGTGCTTGGCGGGCTTGCCGCAGCAAACGCAGGTATCCGAGAGGTGATCCTCTTTGAAGGGGATACAACGGGATTTGACACCGCCGGTGGTGTCCTTGATTCTTTCCTCGCACTCTACGTCGCCGCACCACATGGCTTTGATATAGCCGGACTTGTTGGCGGCAATGTCCAAAAATTCCTCCATGGAGCGAGCCTCAAAGGTACGGTTGGTACGGTTTTCCAAGGCACGCTGATACAATTCGTCATGCACCTTTTGGAGTGCCTTTTCCACTTCCTCCACAAGATTGTCCAGGGAGACGAAGGTCTTTTCTCTGGTCACACGGCTGACCAGCACGCAGGAGTTGTTTTCGATGTCACGGGGACCGATCTCCAAGCGGAGGGGAACGCCCTTCATTTCATACTGCGCAAACTTCCAGCCCGTGGAGTTGTCGCTGTCGTCCAGCTTGACACGCAGGGTCTTGGAGAGCTCTGCCTTGATCTGGGCGGCTTTCTCCAACACGCCCTCCTTGTGCTGCGCTACGGGCACGATCACCACCTGAATAGGCGCTACACGGGGCGGCAGGATCAAGCCGTTGTCGTCGCCGTGGGTCATGATGATAGCACCAATGGAGCGGGTAGAAACGCCCCAAGAGGTCTGGTGGGGATATTTGAGAGTGTTGTCACGTGCGGTAAACTTGATGTCAAATGCCTTGGCAAAGCCGTCGCCAAAGTAGTGGGAGGTACCGCCCTGCAAAGCCACACCGTTGTGCATCATAGGCTCAATGGTGTAGGTCTCCTCTGCACCCGCAAACTTCTCCTTGTCTGTCTTTTTGCCCGTGTAAGCGGGGATCGCAAGAGCCTCACTGTAAAAGTCCTCGTAGACCTTGAGCATCTGCAAGGTCTCCTTGCGTGCGTCCTCCTCGGTCTCGTGCATGGTGTGACCTTCCTGCCAGAGGAACTCTGCCGTGCGCAGGAAGGGACGGGTGGTCTTTTCCCAACGGACCACGTTGCACCACTGATTGTAGAGCTTGGGCAGGTCACGGTAGGATTGAATAATATTGCGGAAATGCTCGCAGAACAACGTCTCGGAGGTAGGACGAACGATCAGTCTCTCGGGCAGAGTATTCTGTCCCCCTTGGGTGACCACGGCGCATTCGGGTGCAAAGCCCTCTACGTGATCCTTTTCCTTTTGTAAGAGGGATTCGGGAATGAACATGGGCATATAGACGTTCTCATGTCCCAGAGCCTTGAATCTTGCGTCCAGATCCTTTTGAATATTCTCCCAGATAGCGTAGCCGTAGGGGCGGAAGATCATACAGCCCTTGACCCCCGAATAATCGGCAAGCTCAGCCTTTTTGACTACGTCGGTGTACCATTGACCAAAATCCACCTCCATTGAGGTGATCTGATCAACCATTTTTTCATTGTTTTTTGCCATAAAAACGAACCTCACTTTTTCGTCGCAAGAACGCATAGTTTTACATTATATCTATTATAACCCAAGAGTGAAAAAATGTCAAGACCTTTCCCTTTCTTCCATGGAATTTTTCTCCCGCAAGTTGGAAAACTGAAAATAAAAAGGGGGAATGGAAAATGAATTCTGTAAGGATCTGTGGTGTCCGTATCGATAACGTAACCAAGGAAGAAGCGGTGCGTGCGGCGCTGGAGGAGAGAAGCGGCGCCTGCGTGGTCACCACACCCAACGCCGTGATGCTGGATGCTTGCCGACGGGACCCTGCCTTGACCGAGCTGCTCAACCGCTCCTCTTTGTCCTTGGCGGACGGAGCAGGGGTGCTGTTGGCGGCAAAACGCCAAAAAACACCCCTTTGTCAGCGAGTGGCAGGCATCGAATTTGGCGAGGCGTTGCTATCGGTAGCGGCAAAAGAGGGGCTGCGTGTGTTCCTGCTCGGAGGGCAGGAGGGTGTTGCCAAGAGGGCTGCGGAGCGGCTCGCAGAGCGTTATGACGGGCTCTGCATTGCAGGCACGCAAAACGGATATTTTCAAAAAACGGGAGCGAAGGATCAACAGGTGATCTCAAAGATCCAAGCGACACGTCCCGATATTTTGTTCGTTTGCTTCGGCTTCCCCTTGCAGGAGCGGTGGATCGCAGAGCACGTGGAAGTATTGTCCGATCTCCGTGTGATCGCCGCCTTGGGAGGAAGCCTTGACGTCTGGGCAGGGAACGTGACCCGTTCACCAAAGATCATCTCCCGTATGGGCTTGGAGTGGGCATGGCGCATGATCCGAGAGCCCGGACGCCTTGGAAAGCTGCCCGCCGTGATCCGCTTTGGTCTTTTCGGAGGCAGATAAAAGTGGCGGGGCGACCGTAGCCGCCCCGCCGGGAGAAAGGAGAAAGGGAGAACTTATTTCATATCTCTTGCGGCAATGCCCCATACGTATTGGAAGATTGCCGTTTTGAAATTTTCCATACCGTTTTTGTTCAGGTGGAAGTAGTCTCCGGGGCTTCTTGCATAGTCTTTGCGGAAGTTGGAATCCATCATGTCCACGCCCGAGAGAATGGGATTGCCCGAATCCAAAAGGAAGATCCTTTCGTTATCTGCGTAAAGCTCCTTCACTAACTCAGCCGCAGTGTTGGTGAACTCATAGCAGGTGATGGTATCGCCTCTGTTTGTGGCTTGGTAAGCGGTGGTGACGTAGAATTGGTTCACCACGACGATCTTTGCATTGGGATAGGTCTCCAGCAGCTTTTGGAGGGAGACGTTCCATGCGCCGATGTAGGTGGAGATATCGACGTTCTCCTTGGAGAACTCACCAAGGCGAGCGAAGATTCCCGAGCCGCCGTAATCGTTGAATCCCGAGGAGATAAAGATCACGTCCACCTCGTCTGCGCTCTTCCCAACGGCGCCTGCGGTAGAGTAAGAAACGTTTCCGTTGGATTCCACGCCGAACTTGAAATCAGGATTGTTCAAAAGGTTGTTGGAGATGCTTGCCTGATTTTGGGTAGGCTGCTTGGAGATGCTGGAGCCGCCGTAGCCCAGATTGGTCACGTTCCAGTTGCAATCAAGACCCAGCCAGTTGACCCACTGATATTTCCATTCAAAGTTGGGATCCTGACCAAAGGTACTGTCACCGATGGCAAGGACGTCAAGTCCGTCCAGCTCCTCCTGCATCCACCCGGTGGTGTCTGCCACGTAAGCGTCTGCAAAGGGCTGCATAGCGTCCTTGGTGGCTTGATCCAGATAAGCACCGAGAGAGAGCAGATTGGTGTAGGCGACGTTTGCAACCGAGGCGATGGGAGCAGTCTCCCAGGAGTCAGCGGCGTAAATCGTACGCACGGTGCCGTCCTTCATGGTGATTTCAATGTAAGCGTTTGCGGCAAACTCCATATTGTAGTTTTCTTCATAAATATTGGTCACCGAGCCTGCAAACAGGTAGTAGCCTGTAAGGCTCGTGCCCTCATACCATGCGCCCACCGTTGCTTCCACGTCCAGAATCTTCAACCCGGGAAAGGCGTCCTTGGTCAGCTTTTCGGGATTTGCGCCTCTGTGGACCTCGGGAACAATCAGGGTTCCGATCTTGATATCCTTGACGTTAGGATCTGCCTTGAGGGCATCGAAGTCTGCCGAGCCCAGCTTGGAGACAAAGCGCAGACCCGTAGAATCCTTATTTGTACGGACGTTAGGATTGAGCATCGAAAGCTCAATACTGTGGGTCGTAACCTCCATGCCTGCCTCGGGAACGATGGAGTCCTCAAAGGTGATGGTTTCCGTACCGTCAGCAGTCTTTACGGTAGCGTAGATGAATCTCTTGCCCTCTGTCTTCAAGGAGTGGGAAGCGCCCTCGCTGACCTTCACGGTCTCGCCGTTAAGAGTAAAGGTTGCCTTGGGAACCTCATAGATCTTTACGTTGTCTACGTCAATGTAGCTGATGTCGTCGTAGGTGTCGCTGTCGATGTAGGCGCCCACGTTCTTGTTGCACTTTGCAATGATGAGCTTATCGGCAAGAATGCTGATGTTCCGCATACCGCCGTCCACGTTGGAGTCACCGCCAAAATAGCCCTCGGTTGCATAGAGCTGTCCGTTTACGTAGGTTTCATAAACTGCATTGATGGGATCGATTACCAGCTTGATGGTGTTCCATTCATCTTGTACCAACCCGGGGGCGCCCGTGGTTGTACCGCAGATGGACAAGGCGCCGGTGCGCAGATTGATCTTGAACATGCCTCTGTAATTGACGTTGGTGCTGTTGGGGTTCTGCTGAGCAGCTACGGTAAGGAATTGGCACTGAATCGTGGGATCCTCGGTTTTTGTAGCGTCGTAGCCTCTGATGTCCGTCACGTCGATCCAGTGGGGACGGAAGGCTGCCTCAACGATGAAGCTACCGTTCTCATAGGAGATGTAATCGTGCTTGATCTGCAGGGAGTCGTCAACGTTTCCCGTGTGGTTGGAGGTGGTGATACAAGCGCCCTGCAAGGGAATGCGGACAAACTTGTTATTTTCCTCCTTCTTGACGCTCGAATAGGTGGGGACGCTTGCAAAGCCGTCATTCTTGGTAACGGCGGCGCCCTCGGTCAAGGCCTCAAAGTCCTGTTCTCCGTAGACCGTCAGCTCTGCCGTTGCAAAGGCGGGAACGCCCACGAGCGGGAGCATCAGAAACAGGGAGAGCAGAGCGCACAGCGTGCGGGATAAAAGCTTTTTCATGATCATCTTTTCTCCTTTTTGATTGAATTTTGGAATTCGTGTTCCTACACATATATGATACAATATTTTTGCGAGGAAGTCTTTATCTGTCCGTGCAAAATATTTATCATTTCTTCCACTCACATTATAACATAAGCGAATGGTCAATTCAATGCTAAATATGAGCGGGTTTTGAGGAAAACGCAAAAAATCGAGCAATATTTTGTACGAAAAAAATGACGGGGCGACCGTAGCCGCCCCGTCGGGGAAAAAGGAGAAAGGGAGAACAAAATTATTTGAGATCCTTTGCCATGATGCTCCAGATGTAGGGATACATGGCTGCCTTCATCAGCTCCATACCCTTGGCATTGAGGTGGAAGCAATCGCCGGGCTTTCTGGCGTACTCTGCACGGAATTCGGCATCCATCATATTTACGCCCGAGACCTCGGGGTCGCCTGCATCGATCAGGTAGATGCGGTCATTGTTCTTGTAGAACTTTTCATAAAGGGTAGCAATCGAGTTGGTAAACTCGTAGCAGGTCATGTTGTCGCCTCTGGCATTCGCCACCCAGGTGGTGGGGAGATACCACTGATTGATAATGACGATCTTTGCGTTCTTGTATCTTGTCTGCAGTTCTTCAAGCATATAGTTCCAAGAGCCGAGATAGGTGGTGGTGTCCTTGTTTTCCAGGCTCATGTCGCCAAGCTTTGCGTAGATCGTATCGCCGCCAAAGTCGTTAAAGCCTCCGGAAACGATGATCAACTCTACGTCATCAGCACCCTTTCCAACAGCGCTGTCGGTGGAATAGTACCAATTGTCGTCATCGGTGGGAACACCGTATTTGTATTCCGGACGCTCCTTCATGCACAGAGACAGACTCTTCTGATACTGACCTTCAATATAGGAAAGGCTTGCGCCGCCCTCGGCAAGATTGGTGTACGCCCAATTGCAGTCGCTTGCCATCCAGTTTTGCCATTGATATTCCCAACGGGGCACTTCGCCGGCAATGGTGCTGTCGCCAATGGCAAGCACGTGCAGCCCCTCCAGATCCTTGCGGAATTGCTCCATCAAGTCGTCTGTCTTTTTGTCGGCGTAAGCTTGGAAATACGCCTTTTCACCTTCGGAAAGCTCCATGTCGGTATCCTCCAAAATATTCACAGCGCCCTGCGCATAGGTCAGGGAGGGAGCGGTTTCCCAGCCGTCAGCTCCGTAGACCGTCAGGATCTCGCCGTTGTCCATCACAGCTTCCAGATATCCGATTCCCGAGAAGGGCAGATTGATGTTTTCCTCCAAAATATTGGTGATCGAGCCTGCAAAGGTGTAGCAGCCTGCTTTTTCATAGTCTGGATACCACTGACCAACGGTTGCGGGAACGTCCAGAGTTTTGAACTCGGAGATCGCAGCCTTGGTAAAGGCATCGGGCATCAGACCGTAGTAGAGTGAGGGAGCGATCAGCGTACCGATGCGGAGCTCGCTGATGTGCGCATCCTCTGCCAAAGCGTTCATATCTGCTTGACTAACGGTAGAGATGTAGCGAATACCGGTAGGAGAGCACAGACGCACAGCAGCGTCGGAAAGCGTATCCAATTCCACGCTGCAGGTGGTGATGATCATGCCGTCACGGGGCTGAATGATTACTTCCTGCGTATAGGTAACAGTGTCGCCTTCTTCAATTCTTGCGTACAACAGCTCCTTATCGGACTCCTTGAGAGTGAGGGAAGCGCCCTTGTACAATTCCAGCTCCTCGCCGTTGAGGGTGACACAGACGGTGCCGTTCTCGCTGCCGTCCTTGGAGGGAGCGTTGCCTGCAAAGATGTTGATGTTATCTACCCACAGATAGTGATCAGGGCTGCCGTAATCGTCGGTCATAGCAAACCAGAAGTGACCGATCAACAGGTTATCCCCCACATCGTGAGTCAGTGCAGGCGCACCGTTTACGTAGATATTCACGGCGCCGCTCTCGAAGTTGAGGCAAAGGCTGACGGTGTACCAGGTCTCCTTGGAAAGGGCGTAGGAATCCTCGCCCAGGCGGAGCGTGGCGGAGGCAAGGTCAAGATCCATAAACACGTGGTAGCCGCCGAGCTCTCCCTCGGGATTACGTCCGCCAAAGCTTCTCCAACGTGCCGTGCAGCTGGTAATTCCTTCGGGAACGTAAAGATCCATTTCTACCACGATCTCGGAATGTTGATGCGCAGCGCTTGTCATTGCGGGAATGATCTGTCCCCAGTTATCGTAGTTATCTGCGCTCATGGGGATTCTCCATGCGCCGTTGGCAGCATCACCGCTGTCGGGAGCGCTCATCACGTAGTGATAGTTGGTGCTTTCCTTGTTGTCGATGTGGGTGTTCAAGCCCTCATCGTCGTCGTAGCGGAAGCCGCTCTCGCTGTCCACGATCTTGTAAGCGTCGTTGGTGCCGTCGCCGTCAAGGTCGGTATCAAAGGTATTACCGTTAAAATCAGCGGAGAAAATACCTGTTGAGGGCTCTCCCTGCTCGGGAGAAGCGGTGCCTTCAAACACGTTAATATTGTCGCAGTAATAGTATCCTTTGCCTGCCACGTCTACCATACCGTTCCAGAAGCCTTCGATGCAAAGGTCTGTAATGCCAAGATCACCGCTCAAAGCAAGCACGTCGTTGATGTAAAGCTCAACTGCGCCGCTGGCCATATTGACGCAGAAGCCGATCGTGTACCATTCTCCTTGACTCAGTGTGGCTTTTTTACTGTTGTCGGCAAACAAAAGAAGCTCACCGCTGGCAAGATTGATGTCGTAGAAGGTCTTGAAGCTTCTCCAAGCGGAGGGGTTTGACTCCGGATTCCAACCTCCGGTGTGACCGTAAATTCTCCAACGGGCCCAACCTGTGGTGCCCACGGGAATGTAGATGTCGTTTTCAAATACCACGTTGGTATAGCCTGCGTAGGAAGGCTTGATTCCGTCGATTCGGTGTCCGTTTTGCGCCTTGGTGGTAGCCATGGGAACTCTCCAAAGATCGTTGCCCTCGTTGGTGGGGTCTCCCATTACGTAGTTGAAATCGCTATCAAGAACGCCGTTGAGGTCACGGAAGGTGTCATCCCCGTTGACCATCAGGTAAGCATCGTCGGTACCGTCACCGTCCAGGTCGGTATCAAAGGTCTTGTCCTCAAAATCATTGAAGTAGACGGTGTTGACTTCTGCATCTGCAGCAAAAGCGGGAGCACCGATCAGGGGAACGATCATTATGAGCGTCAAAGCCGCACATAAAAGTTTGGTAAGCTTTCTTTTCATAAAGGAACCTCCTTTGAGAGTAGATTGACGGGGAAGAGAATTTCCCTGCAAGAATATTTTACTACAAAAAAGGCGGAATGCCAATGCAAAATCCAACCTATTTTGTACAAAATCCAACAATTTTATCAAGCAGGACAAATTATCCTGTGTTTTAAAGACAAAATGCACACACAACACACGGATTTTAGAAAAAGATTCTATAGAATCCTACAAATTTGATAAAATTTCGTCAAACCTCTTG
>JAFTMU010000342.1 GCA_017452215.1 Clostridia bacterium | reverse complement strand
GGCTCTTTTTTCGTTGGCGCACCATGGCGGTACAGAGAACTGTTCTTCCAATCGCCATGCTTGCTTTCCCTTTTTCGCTCTTTCTATGCGATTGGACATCTGCGCCATGCGCAGATAGCGGTTCAGAATCCGTATAGCGAACCCCACTGTTGTAAACGAGCAGCACCGTCAAATTCAATCAACGAGATCGGCTTGTTCATTTTTTTCGTGTAATTCAAGGTATACTGCGTGCCTCTGGAATAACCGTCCCAAATGATGAGCACGGCGTCTGCCATCTCCACCATTTGCTCGTTGCGGATCAGCGGTGCGGTACGTCCGTAAAGATCATACCGAGGTCGTATAATGTATTTGGAGAGGCGGTGCAGATCCGCATATTGCTCCGCCAGACTGTCGATCCCTCTTGCGCCGCCGCTGATCACGGTGTCAACGTCCGAAGGAACGTACTTCGATAAATCAAAGCTCGTGATGCTTCGTGATCCGGCAATTAGCAGCTTCATAGAATAAAAATCTCCTTTCTCAAATATACGTTAAGGCGGGATATTACGAATCCCAAATAAAAAAAGGTGTGCCAACCAAGGTCAGCACACCGAAAAATGCAAACCCCGATTTGTTGTCACACAAATTTAATCAGATAAGAAAGGTGTTACCCATACTAGCTGTGGGAATTTGCATTTTTGCAAAATTCAACAACTAGTATGGGATAAAAAGGTACAATTATCCCTTTGATAAATAAAGGAAAAACCTTACCTCTGATTATTAAATTTGTGTGACACCGTTATTATAACACAAATTTTGAGGGATTACAAGAGTTTTGGAGAAAAACAATATGATCGGGCTCTGCACCATACAGACGTAAAAAGCCGATGCTCTACGCATCGGCTCAGGTGTAAACCAAAGTGACAGCAATCGTCAAAATGACAAAAACAATCCCTCCGTCGCACTACGTGCGCCACCTCCCTTTACACAAGGGAGGCTTTAAAGAATCATTTGCGGCAAAAAAGCAGCATTTTAAGAAAAAAACTACTGTTAGGCTCCCCTGTGCAGAGGTGAAGGCGCAAGCGCCACGAGTTTGCCTACGGCAACTCGGAGCTGGCACCGTGAGGTGACTGAGGGGTTGTTCCTTTTGTGCAATTTGTTGTTTTAGATCTCTTTTGTCTATAGTCTGAGCCGATGCGCAGAGCATCGGCTCTTTTCTCGCATTCCCCTCACTGTGAAACCACTGTTCTCTCCTCTTTTTTTCGCAATCTGCGCAAAACGTTTTGCAGCATAGGCGTGTTGTACCGAAGCGCCAGTGTGGGCAAAATATTCAAAAATACGTTGACTGTCGCCACGGGGATCCCAATGGTCAGCGCACAGACGTTGGGCATGAGTAGCATCACCAAAAAGCCTATGGGATAGGACAGTCGGTGGGTCAATACCCCCTTGTTGCATTCGATAATGAACCGCTCGATGTAGGCGGGATTGTTCGGCTCCTGCAAATTCTTTTTACTAAACCCTCCAAGACCGCCAAGCTCCCACACCTTGTCCTTCCACTGCTTTACCCGCAACCGCTTGTAAAGCCTCCGCTCCCTTTGGGAAACACGGTAGAAAGGATTGTCCACGTCAAACCAACGGTTGGGCATTTTGTGGATCACCCACGCAAGAAAACCGTCCAAAGCGAATTGCAGCACGGTACAGACAACCACGAATAGAACCACGTACTCCCACGCAGCCGTTCCAAACAGGATATTCCCTGCCCCGATGACAGCCATGGCAATGCCGATCACAGACAAATACAGCTTCATGATTCACCGTACACCAAAGGCTTTTGGTAAACGTCCTCGTAGACCCTTACCCAAGCCTCGTAGTTTTCCTTTTTCATCTTTTCCTTTGCCTCGGCTCTCGGGAGCGAGGCATCGGGATATATGGCAGGCAGAATGTGCAGGGTGTATTCCTGAACGAAAAAGCCCTCCCCGTCGGGAACGTCGCTGTCCTCCATGGTGATAAAAATGGGAACAACGGGCGCTTTGTTCCGCACCGCCAAGGCAAACGCCCCATCCTGCATGGGCTTGGGCTTGCGGTAATTCCACCACATGCTTTGCTCGGGATAGATGAGAATCGTCTCTCCCCGCTCTAAAAGCGTCTTGAAGGCACGCAGAAATTTTTTCATCGTGGCAGGCTGGGAGGAGAGCGGCAGAGTGTTGCAATGCCGCATAAACAGACCAAAGGGCTTGGGGGGATTGGTATAGTTCCCCTCTCGGATCACCTTGTAGAGCATCTTCCCGTCCATAAAATCACGGAGCGCTACCCATACGGCGTAGTTGTCACCCACGCTGAAATGGTTGCAGGTGACGATCCTCCCGCCCTTGACGGCGGTAAAATTTTCAATTCCCCGGACCTCCTTGATGATCAGCTGCCTGTTGGCGATCATCTTATCAAAGAAGCGGGCGCCCATATGGTTGGCGATGCGGTTCTTGATCTTGTTGATGAGCTTTTCGTTCAGGTAATCCACCTGCTCGGGCATCAAGGGGTAGGTTTCGGGATCGTCCTCTACGTCCAGATGCCACAGCTGTTGTCTTTCCAGCTCCGCAATCCTTCGCAATAATTCTAATTTATGTGCAGATTGTTCCATACCGACACCTCAATGGTCCTTCAATTGCTTTGCAAACGTGTTCTCGGAGGCAACGATTCTGTTGGCGTGCTCCAAGATCTCTTGGGCTGCGGCCTCCTTCTCTGCACGTTCCCGACTTCCAAAGGATGCCTTCCGCTGTAATATTTCCTCATAAAAGGGTGATTCCTTGGCATACTGCCAGAAAAATTCCCCATCTGTTACGTCATCGTATTGCCAGGGCTTTTTATAAAGAGCATAATGAACGATGTTCTTTTCCCCTTGGCAAGGCAGGGGCATGGGCTCCTTGTTCCAGCCGTTGGGCAAGGAGTAGATCTTATTCTGACACAGATAATTCAAATACGCCTGATCGGGATCTAACAGATCAAAATCATATTCGGTGATCAGGTGAACAAACTGCTTTTCGATCTCATTTTCACGGAACCGCTTCAGATCGATGACCAGCACGCCTGCGTTGACGTATTGATCCGGATCCACCCCCAGTGCCTTTTCGGCATACCGACGGAATTCCTTGGTGCTGCGAACGAATTGCTCGGGAGCCGCCGCCAAGAAGTTGTCCCCCAGATCCACGTGATACAGACGGGAGATGTCCCCCAGCACCACAAGATCGCAATCCAGATAAACGATCTTATCATATTGCGGAAACAGAGAGGCGATGAACAGGCGGTAATAGGTCACGATGGAAAAATGATAGACGTTCTTAAAGCGGGATTTAATTTTTTCCAAGGGCTTGGAAATATCGATAAACTCAATGACAAATCCGGGGCATTCCCTCCGTTTGATCTTAGCAACTCCCTCCGCCGCAAGCCCCGTGTTCAAAATCACCAATCGGTATTGGTATTCCTTGGAGGCATTCTCTATCAACGAAGCAATGGTAACGTCAAGGTAAGGGATATATTGATCATCAGTGGAAAAAAAGATCGGAATTTCTTTTGGTTGCATGACGGTTTTATTTTTCAAAACAACACCTCCCGGGGCAAGCTGCCAGTGACAATAATAAAAGCGATCCAAAGCCATTCCTCCGCCTCGGCACGCCAACAACAAATCTCAAATACGGTTTTCAATACTATATTATCATGTTTTCAACACAAAGTCAATAGAATTGTAAAAAAAACAACACAAAAAACCTGCTTTTTCTCCATTTTTCCCCCGCTCTTTTTTGCATTTTTAAATTTTATACAATTTTTTTATAAAAGCTATTGACTTTTTATCTAAATTGTGCTATACTAGCATTGTTGTGTAACGAATAATGGGTATAAGCCTGCAATATGGGCGGGCGTTTCTACGAACCACCGAGAATGGTTAGCTACCGGTTTTTACCGATAGAGGACCATTCTTTTTTTGTTTTGATTGGAGGAAACAGTATGTACACCTTTTTCTTGGAAGCATTTGGATATTTGGGAACAGCGCTGGTGCTATTCTCCATGATGATGACTTCTCTGAAATGGCTTCGTATATTTAACGTTATGGGCTCTGTGATCAGCATGATCTACGCCGCTCTGGTAGGAACGGTTCCCGTGGTGCTGCTCAACCTTGGTATGATCCTCATCAATCTCGCTCAGCTGCTCCGAGAAAAAAGAAAGCAAACTGCCGAAAGCAAAGAACACCCGGAGACAGAGAACGGAAGCGATACATAAAAGCAAGTAACCGGCAACAAATCTGTAATCTTTTTTGCTCCCGTCGCCTATACTGAAACTATCACGAATGGAAAGGATATTACTATGAAATTGACCGTTGACGGTCGCTGGGTAAATGCACTCCCCGACCGATCGCTATTAGATATTGTAAAGGAGCTGGGCTTGCTCACGGGAAAGCTCTCCACCGACCCCTTGGCTGCCAAGATCGCAGGCAAGGTGTTCACCCTCAACTACATCCCCGTCCGTCAAAAGGACGTACACCCCGACCGTGAATCCATGCGCACCGCAATGGCGGCATCGGGGGGAAGGATCACCCTCTTGCGCTACGCCGACCCCTTGGGACGGGAGGCATACACCCGCACGGCGCAGTTTATCCTGTTTTTGGCAATCCGTCAGCTCTACCCCGCGGCAAAGGCGAAAATGAACTGCACCGTGGGATCGGGCGTCTACGTCAAGGTCACGGCAGCCCCCTGCTTTTCGGCAGACGCACTGAAAAAACGGGTGCTGGAGATCGTGGAAAGCGATATCCCCCTGATCCGTCGCCGCATCTCCACCGCCGAGGCAGTGGCGTACTACAAGAGTCGGGGACAAAACGACAAGGCAAGGCTCTTGGCGTACCGCCCCTATTCCTTCCTCGACGTCTACCAAAACGGCGACTTTGCCGATTATTATTACGGCGAGATGGCTCCCTCCACGGGCTTTTTAAAGGTCTGGGAGATCCTCCCCGCCCCCGAGGGCTTCCTCTTCGTTTTCCCCGATCCCCTCTGCCCCGACCGTGTGGCAAAATACCGTGAGATGCCCAACTTTTTCAACGTCTACACCGAGGGAAAAAAATGGGGAGAATTGATGGAGTGCGAGACCGTGGCAGATCTGAACGAGCTTACCGATTCGGGACGGATCCGTGAATTGATCCGTGTCAACGAGGCGCTCCACGAAAAGAGATTTTCCCACGTAGCAGACATGATCGACGAGCAGGGCGCCAAGACAGTCATGCTAGCAGGTCCCAGCTCCTCGGGCAAGACCACCTCCGCCAACCGCCTGGCAACACAGCTGCGGGGACACGGCAAAAAGACCATTCTCATGAGCTTGGACGATTATTATCTGGACCGTGACAAGATCCTCCCGGGACCCGACGGCAAGGTGGATTTAGAGCATATCAACACTATCGATACCCACCTGTTCTCCCAAAATCTGAAATCGCTGTTGGCGGGCGAGGAGGTAGAGCTCCCCACCTTCAATTTTAAAACGGGAAAACGGGAATGGACGGGACATCGCTTGCGCCTTGGCGCCGACTCCGTCGTCATCATCGAGGGGCTCCACGCCCTCAACCCCGTGCTGCTTCCCGAGGGACTCAAAAAGGAGGATGTCTTTAAGGTCTACGTCAGCCCCCTGCTCCCCTTGAATCGGGACGATCACAACCGCATTCCCACCAGCTACCTACGGCTCTTGCGCCGCATCGTGCGTGACTTTGAGACCCGCAATTCCTCGGTGCAACAGACCCTCTCCATGTGGGATTCGGTGCGCCGTGGCGAGGAGCGCTGGATCTTCCCCTTCCAGGAGCAGGCAGACGTGATCTTCAACAGCTCCACCCTCTACGAGATCGCCGTGCTCAAAAAGCATATCTTCCCGC
>JAFTMU010000341.1 GCA_017452215.1 Clostridia bacterium | reverse complement strand
GAATTTGTTAGTCTATTGTTGAGGGGGGAACGGTATATCTACCGATATATCCTCGATTTTGATAAGGACATCTTCATTTGGCATAGTAAATGTATAATAAATATATGTCCAATCATTGGATACCGTCTCGTCAGGCTCCTGCTTTACTCCGTTGACGTAGAGCACGTAATAATGCTCGGTAATTGTTGGCAATTGGATCACAACCTCTTCGCCTTCAAAATATGCTTCTTTTACCTCATTGACAATTTCATAATCGTCGGCAAATTCTATTTTGAATTTTGTTTCGGTAGGATAATTGACTTGGTATCTTTCATTTACCGATATTTCAATCAAGTCAATCTTGTCATTCACGGTGGAAAAAAGCATGGAAACATACCGAGTCACATCAGCTGTTCTCCCATCGTTGCGGATCGATGGATAAGTTTCCGTATATTTCAATGCATAGTCATACCGTGCGCTTGTCGAGCCTTCGGACTTACAATTTAACAATTGAAGCGATGAATGTTCATCACCATACAGAGTCAATGCTTCGGCACTATCTTCGTCCCAAACCAAACCGCCCTGTAAGTCTAAATCCACTTCGAGCTTTTGCAAAGCTGTTGCCAGTGTATCTTCAAAGTTTATTTCAAAAGGCAACTCCAATCCATCTAATGGCACGGTTGTGCAAAGACTGTTCGAATAATTTGCAAACTTGTTGTTTTCTTCGACTGTATAATCATTATAGAATCCAAACAGCTCTCCTGTTGCTTGCCAACCGCCGCCCATCGGACCATCGTAGTGCATACCCGCCACAATATCCGTAACGGCGCTGCCGTTGAAACGGTATTTCTCTATTTGAGAACGAAAATCGGATTGGGATAATCCCGGAACAAAATGGATAGCATCAAGATATTCAGTAAACGTATCATAAGATTCCAATACGCCCGGTTGATGTGTGTCATCGGTATGAGACGTATCGGTTTTTGCGCTATCGTTTACGTGAATCCGAATACATCCAACCAATGCGAAAGTACAGACTGTTGCTAACATCAATGCGATTAACTTTTTCATACAATCCTCCTTCGTCAAATTCGAGCTTATCGATCAGGCACCTAACCACTATAATGATACCACAAAATTCACCAAAAGCAAATAGGGTGGCTTGCTTTGCGGTATGATTGCGAAATTACAGCAGCTTTTGCAACAGGGTGCGGAGCTCTGCCCGATCGGGAGTATCCTTTTATCGGTTTTGTTATTTCAGCTTTCTCATATCGTCAAGCAGCGCCTTGCCACCTTGAATGATGACCGCATCCACGCCTGCCTTATAGGGGGAGGTGCGAGCCTCGTAGCCGCCCTCGTCGTATGCAGATTGCATCGGGAAATAGCCCTCGTCGCCGTTTGTCAGGGAGCAAGGCATGATCATCGACCAGCCTTCTGCTTCCTTGATGCCCACACCGATGTCGGTAAAAGGCTCGCCGGGAATGCCTACCAGCGCCACGGGACCGATCTGCACGCCTGTCAGATCCAACAGGAATTCCTTGGGACCGTTTTCCATTCTGCACATCCGCAATGCCTCTGCCACTACGGTGGTCAGCTCCATTGCCTCAAAGGGGATCTCCTCGTCCTTACCCGCATCGTGCAGCTCTTTGTACTTGCGAGCAAGAGGCATCTGCTCGGGGGTAGGAAGATTTGCGGGAATCGCCACGGTGCGACGCATTACGTTGATCTGATCCACGTCCACGTATGCCACCTTGTCATAAACCTGCAAAACCGTTCCTGCCAGGGCTCTGCCCACAAAGCGTGCCATACCCGGACTCTTCATCTCGTTATCAAAGCTGATCTCGGTATCGTTCATATCTCCGGGCATGGGGTGAACGTTGGTGCTTCCCACGTCTCCCTCCGCTCCGTTGAAGAAGATGCATTTCACGCCGTCCAGCGCCTTATCCAAAGTACGGTACATCCAGCCCGGCCAATCCGAGGACAAGAGCTCCCCGTTGATAGTGTCGGCATGGAGACCGTAGTTGACCAGGATCACGCTCTCACCGCCCTCACGGTCAAAGCGGAGCACGTTGACTCTTTGATCCAGGGTGCCGATGGGATAATCGATGTTGGGATCGTTGATGGGAGGGCAGGTCATGGTGGAGCCATCCTTCATCTTGTAACGACGAATGTATGCCACTCTCTCGGGAGCGTAGCCCACGCAAAAGCCCATCTTACTGTCCTTCAGATCAGCCAGAGCAAGCTTCGCCGCATCCACCAGGCGGGTCTCTACAAAGTCCGCATAACGGTGAATGGGCTCCTCCTCCATCTCAAACATATTATTGGGCTTCAGATAGGCGCCCGTGTGAGTGTGGGTCGCAGTGATGAACACGTTTTCCTTGGCAACTCCCGTGGCTTCCTCCAAGGTCTTGGAATAGCGCTTGACCAAGCCCGTATCCACGCCGCAAGCGTCTACGCTGAACATTAAGATCTTCTTTTCCCCCAAGGAAAGCGCAAAGGCACGGATCTCCAGATCGTCCAAAAATCCCTTGGCAAAGCGAGGGACGTAATATCCGTAAATGGCGCTGCCCAAGGGCGGGTTGATGTTCACCTGTGCGAAACCGGTTTGAAATTGACTCATGATTTATGTCTCCTTTGTTTGTATGTATATCTCATGAAAAGTGGCAAAGCTCGCCGCCGACCATGACCTCTTGTACGTTGAATCTGTCATCCACGAATACCAGATCCGCCGCTTTTCCAACGGCGATCGAGCCCAGCTCCTCATCAAGTCCTACGACCTTTGAAGGGTTGGTGGACGCCATCAAAAATGCCTGGGCAATGCCGCAGTTGGTGTGCGTCATGATGTTACGGCACGCCTGATCCATGGTCATCTTGCTACCCGAGATCCCGCCCCAAGGGTCAAAATTGAGATCCTTGACGTGTTTGAGATTTTCGGGGTTGGGGGAATCCTGATAGGTAGAATCGGTGATCAGTACCACACGGTCTACGCCCTTGTTGTGAAGAAGCAGCTGCTGCATCTCGGGATGCACGTGAATGCCGCAGGAATCACTGATCAGCTCGGTGTACACCTCGGGCTCCTTGAGGCAATACTCGTCGGGACCGTAGCCTCTGGTTCCGCCGTACACGGGCAGACGTCCCGTGGCGTCAAAGGCGTGGGTGAGCACCGTAGGACGGTATTTGCCCAAGGCACGGATCTGCATAGGCGTCGCCTCACTGTGTCCTACGGCAAAGCGCACCGCCGGATTGACCTCCTTGGCATATTTCAGGAAGGAAAGGATCCCCTCCCGCTCGGGTGCAATGGTCCATACCTTGACCATCTCTCCCGCTTCGTCTACCATGGCTCTCATTTGTTTTTCGTCAATGGGCGCACGCCAGGGGTTGGTTGCTGAGTTGGCGCCATAATCGGGATTGGTGTAGGGACCCTCCATGTAAACGCCTTTGAGGGTCTTGACTTTCCCCATCGCCTCCCGTAGAGTGCGAAGTGCACGCATGATCTCATCAAAGGTCATGCTGTAATAGGGGGTGGCAAAGAGAGAAGTGGTTCCGTGGCGCAAAAAATGCTCCGCCGCCTCTGCGGGTTCGTAGTAGGTGGTGTATTTTCCACCCTCGTGAACGTGGATGTCCACAAAGCCGGGGCCGACATAAGCGCCCTTGGCGTTGATCACAGCCGCCTCTGCGGGAATCTCCATGTCCCTTGCAGCACCGAAGGAATGGATCTTGCCCCCCTCCAACAAAAGTACACCGTCCCAAAGAATTCCGTTTTCCAAAACGATATTGGCATTGGTGATGGCAGTATATTGTGCTTGCATATTTTTCATAGCTCCTCCTGTTCAAAATCAGTCTTTTGCTTGCTATCATTACGATTATTATAGCAAATAAAAAGGAATTTGTAAATCCCAAAACCGAATTTTAACAAAAAAAGAACGGATAGTGTCAAATCACCACTCCTCTCCACCGAGGGACACCGCCTCAAGGTGGAAAACCGCAGAGAAAAACAAAAAAACTTTTTGCAGAGATTTTTTCAAAAAACCTATTGACAAAACAAAAAACCTGTGATATAATATCAAGGTCGGTAAGATTACCGATGATCTGGGTGTGGCGCAGCTGGTAGCGCGCTACCTTGGGGTGGTAGAGGCCGCAAGTTCAAGTCTTGTCACTCAGACCAAGAAAACGAGTAGATTATGTCTGCTCGTTTTTCTTTATTTTACAAGGGTTTTTGGCACTTTTTCAGTGTCCGAAAATCCTTTTTTTCTTGCCTCCGGATTTGCCTCATTTTGGCTCGATTTTGGGGTTAGTACATACCTTGGTACATACCTCAAAAAAGT
>JAFTMU010000340.1 GCA_017452215.1 Clostridia bacterium | reverse complement strand
TCTCCTTTCATAAGAGAAATAAAATCACAATTCAATGCAATGGGTACCGTCCTTGGTAACGTAATGCTTACGCACTCCAAGAAACTCCATCCATTGCCGTGTCACGGCAGTGCCGTACATTCGTATCCGCCCGACCTTGAACAATTTCTCGGGGTCGCCGGGCTCCTCCTTTTCCTCCCAGAGCCAATCGGGGCAGCACCAAAGACACACCTCGGGGGAGATGGCAGCGTAGACCTCAAATCCCACGTTCATGTGCCCGTGGTGCGCCATTTGCACGATGTCCGCCTTCAAAAGATGTCGGGATTCCCGATAGAGCAGATCCCCGCCGTCAGGCCCCAGATCCCCCAAAAAGAGCACGGTCTTGTTAGGAGTGGTCAATTTAAAGGCAAGGGAGGCATCATTGATAGGATTGGCGGTCAGCCCTCTGTGCCAGGTGTACAGAATGTCCAGCCTGCACTCATCCACCGCCACCGTGTCCCCACGGGACACCACAGAGAGCTTGTCTCCAAGTCGCGGCTTGATGCGGTCAAATGCGGGGAGCATCTCGTTGACCTCGGCACGGTAGTAGTCAAGATCCTCCACGTCGGTGTTCTGTATCATCTCCTCATAGGGAGGAAAGCTGTAATAGATCCGTTCGATGTCAAAATCGGCGCCGCCGTTTTTCTCCATCTCGTCAACGAATCCGCTGATGTGATCCTCGTGAGGATGTGTCAGGATCCATGCCGAGATGTGCCGCCCTGCAATATATTCCTTGAGCAGTGGCATATCTGCAGGACGCCCACCGTCAATGACGATGACGTTGTCCTTTTGCGTCACGATCACAAAGCCCATCATGTATTCGCTGGTTTCGGTCAATTGATATAATAGCGTTTTTTTCATAGGTTCTCCGTTTGCGAGGCTTCTTCCGCTTCGTCCTCCCGATAAGCCTTCAACCCTTGCATTCCTCCAACCGCCTTAAAGCCGTCCACCTCGCCTCTTTGCATAGCGCCAAAGATGCGGTAGCGCAGGCCGTTGTGCTCCCGATCCAATTTTGCCAGGAGCTGCTTCATCTCCTCCCGTTGGGAGTTTCCGTCGGCAGGACAGGGTGATTTCACCACAGGCAGCTGCGCCTTAGAGGCAAAGTACCTCACGTCCTTTTCGGGGAGATAGATCAAGGGGCGGATCAAGCGCAGATCCATACGGGAAAGATAAGTCACAGGCGAGAAGCAGCCGATGCGTCCCTCAAAAAAGAGATTGAGCATAAAGGTCTCCACCGCATCGTCAAAATGATGACCGAGCGCCACCGTATTTCAGCCCAGATCCTTTGCGGCACGGTGTATGGCGCCTCTGCGCATCTTGGCGCACAGAGAGCAGGGAGATTTCTCTTTTCGGATATCAAAAATGATGCGTGCGATCTCGGTGGGAATCACGTGATAAGGCACGTCCAGCTCCTCACACAACGCTTTGATGGGAGAAAAATCCATACCTCCCTCAAAGCCCATGTCCACGGTCACTGCCACCAATTCAAACGGAACGGGGTAAAAGCGTCGCAGCTCCGAGAGAGCGCAAAGCAGGGCAAGGGAGTCCTTTCCCGCCGAGACGCCCACAGCGATCCTGTCCCCGGGACGGATCATTTCATAGTCGTCCAGCGCCCGCCTTGCATAACTCAAAATTCGCTTGATATGTTCCATAATTTACGGTAAAGAGAGAACCCGCAGAGGGTTCTCTCTCCTTTTCCTTTTGATAAAATTACGCTTCCTCAGCCAAAAGATCCTCAGCCATAGGCTCCTCGTTGTCATCCAGATCAACGGTGAGCTTTTTAATGGCGTGAAGCTCGTAGATCACACCTGCGGTAAAAGCGGCAACGGCGGTTACAGCAGTCGCCAGAACGATCCATTTTGCAACAGAGCTTTTTTTCATTTTTGTTTTCTCCTTTAAAAAATAAATTTTGGTATTGTCACTGTTATCCTCTGCAAAAAACGTCGCTTTTAGTCAAGGAATGAACAGCTATCGTAAATTTTTTTCGCCCTCGGGGTCAAAGTGCGGGAGCGTTCCCCCTCTTTGCGGGGAAGATAGAGAAAGAGCGGAGGCAAAAAACGCATGGAGGAAGCGCCGCCCTTAACGGCTTCCACCAAAACGGCGGAGGGCTCCGACGTCTCGTCTGCGTGAACCATCACCATTCGCTTGGGCTCTAAGGAGGAGGCACGCAGGGCAGAAAACAGATCAGCCAACCGATCGGGGCGCCACACACAGGCAAAGCGTCCGCCGTATTTGAGCAGCCTTGCCGCTGAGGCACAGAAATCGTCGATCCCACCGCACACCTCGTGCCTTGCAATATATTTTTCATCATGCTCGTTCCTTTTTCCCGAGTCACACTTCATGTACGGGGGATTGGAAAGCACCAGCTCCGCCTCTCCTCCGATCTCCTCAGGAGAAAGAGAGCGCACGTCACGGCACAAGCAGCGGATCTTCCCGTCAAAGCCGTTGATGGCGGCGTTGCGAGCGATCAGATCGGCAAAGCACGGCTGGATCTCCACCGCCGTAGCGGAACGGATCTTCTTTTTTGCCAAGAGCAAAAGAGGAAGGATCCCCGTGCCGCTGCCCAGGTCCACCGCATGAGCGGCAGGGGAGGGACGAACAAAGGCTGCCAATAAAAACGCATCAGTGCCAAAGGTAAGACCGTTGACGTTCTGGATCAGGCGAATGTCCTCATTCACAGTGTCCAGACGCTCGTTCTCCAAAAGAAGCGGCTTTTCTGCGAGGGGAGTATGTTGATGATCAGTCATAAAAAATCCTAACTATCAAAAAATAAAGCGTAAGAGCGAAGTCGGTGCTTCATCGCCGGCTTCGCTCTTGGAGTGCAAGGATGTATTATGCTTCCTGGGGAGCGCCAACGGGGCAAGCCTCAGCACAAGCACCGCAACCTGCGCAGACATCTGCGTCGATCTCGTACTTACCGTCACCCTCGGAAATGCAGCCGAGAGGGCAAGCGTCAACACAAGCGCCGCAAGATACGCAATCATCAGTAATTTTGTATGCCATTTTCAAATACCTCCTGTAAGTTTTATAGCACGATTATATTGTAACATATTTTTTTCTTTTTGCAACTGTTTTTTCGCAATTTCCAAAAAAATTTTTTCTATTCGCTTAAAGAAAACACAGTAGATGGAAGAAATGGAAAAATATAGGTCACTCTTTCCCGCCGTCTCCATTCTTTGCCGCTTCCTGATTTCTGTTTCTCTTACCAAGAACCGTCACCGTGCTGCGATGGTATTGCTTAGGAGGTGTGTCGGGAGAGTCCTTCAATACCACCCTCACCGTGCCTGCCAAGGGATTGGTGCCGATGACCGTTCCAACGCCGTCCTCGGTCTTGACAATGGTGTCAATGGAGGGCGTGAGTCGGATCTCCTCGGTGTAAACGTCGGATTCAAAGCGCAGACAGCACATGAGCCTGCCGCACATGCCCGAGATCTTTGCAGAGTTGAGGGAGAGCCCCTGCTCCTTTGCCATTTTGATGGAGACCTGCGCAAAATCGGGCAAAAAGGTCGAGCAGCACAGGGGACGTCCGCAGGCGCCGAGCCCTCCGAGCATTTTCGCCTCGTCACGAATGCCGATCTGGCGCAGCTCAATGCGGGTACGGAACACCGAGGCAAGGTCCTTCACAAGCTCACGGAAATCCACCCGTCCGTCGGAGGAGAAGTAAAAGAGGAGCTTGGAGTTGTCGAAGGCATACTGCGCCTCGATCAGCTTCATATCCAGCTTATGCGCCTGGATCTTTTCTTGACAAACCTTCAACGCCTCCGCTTCCTTTTGTCTGTTTTCCTCGTTGTGAGCCACGTCTTGCGGGGTAGCGATGCGGAGCAAGGGACGCAGAGGCGTCACCGTTTCGTTGGCGTCCACCATGGTGTTTTCCAAGCAGATCTCACCGAATTCGGGTCCACGTGCCGTTTCTAC
>JAFTMU010000339.1 GCA_017452215.1 Clostridia bacterium | reverse complement strand
GTTGTATTCCGTGGGCCACTTACCGTGGATGAGATCGTATTCATCCTTGATCAGCTGATTGACACTTTCTCCGCCCTTGCCGGGCAGGAGCTCCTGCCACACGTCGAAAGTGGAGGTCATCATGTTGGTAGAGGAGGAGAAGATGGAGTCCGAGCCGGTAGCGCCCTGCATAGCATCTCCTCCAAAGGAGCCGCCGTAAAGCATGTCAAAGAGCTCCATCACGTCGGATTTGATCACCGCATTGTCGGCGTCCTTGGTCAAAATGCTCCAATCAAAGTCGTATTCATATTGGATCGCCGTCAGGTATTCGTCGAATTTTTTGTTGGCTTCCAGGTATTTCTTAAAGGAGGTCAGATCGTTGGTGTCGGTCTCTGCGGAGTTAAGGGAGTTCATCAGATCCACAATGATCGCACTTTCGTATACCTTATCCAGCTCTCTGTCGGGGTCAACCTCCGTATCGGTCTGCATCATAGAGGTGATCAGAGAGGAAAGGTTGGTGGATTCCGCCTGCAATTGGATCGGGTAGCTTGCCAGCGTATCCCGTTGGATCGAGTTGATATAATTGTTCACACCTGTGGAGACAGACAGGATCAAGGCAATACCGATGATACCGATGGAGCCGGCAAAGGAGGTCATAAAGGTGCGTCCTTTTTTGGTCATCAGGTTGTTGAGGGAGAGGGAGAGCGCCGTGAAGAAGGACATGGACTTCTTTCCTTTTCTCACACCGTTTTCTCTCTTGGTACGGGAGGAGCGCAGAGCGTCCATTTCCTCGGGAGTCACGCCAAAGATGTTGCGGAATTTCCGCTTCTTTTTCTTCTGCCCCTGCTTTGCGGGAGCGATAGCAGCAGCCTCTCCGCCGTAATAGGGATTGGTGTCGCCCACCACACGTCCGTCCAGCACGCTG
The DNA here is from genome assembly GCA_017452215.1 of Clostridia bacterium. GTDB lineage: Bacteria > Bacillota > Clostridia > Oscillospirales > CAG-272 > UMGS1865. The sequence goes on along the minus strand of JAFTMU010000339.1, from coordinate 12,671 downwards.
ATGATACGGCTGGAGTATTCCTTGGCAAGCTCGGGGTTGTGGGTGACCATGATGATCAGCTTCTTTTTCGAGATCTTGCGCAAAATATCCATGATTTGCACGCTGGTCTGGGTGTCCAGAGCGCCCGTAGGCTCATCGGCAAGCAGAATGTCGGGATTGTTGACCAACGCACGGGCAATGGCAACACGCTGCATCTGTCCGCCCGAGAGCTGGTTGGGCTTTTTGTTCAGCTGACCGCCAAGTCCCACCTCACGCAGAGCGGCGGTGGCACGGGCACGTCTCTCTTTGGGAGAAACTCCCGAAAGCGTCAGCGCAAGCTCTACGTTTGCAAGAACGCTTTGGTGGGGGATCAGATTATAGCTTTGAAAAACGAAACCGATGGAATGGTTACGGTAGGTATCCCAGTCCGAATCGGTATATTTTTTTGTGGAGATCCCGTTGATGATCAAGTCACCGTGGGTATATTGGTCAAGGCCTCCGACGATGTTGAGCAGCGTGGTTTTTCCGCAACCGGAAGGACCAAGGATCGATACGAATTCACTGCGTCTGAATTGCAGAGAAACGCCGTCAAGCGCCCGCACGCTGGTGGCGCCTGTTTTGTAATCCTTGACGATTTTTCTGAGCTCGAGCAATGTGCTACCTCCTAAACTATCAAGTGCCTATCATTTTAGCACCGTTTTTTTAAGTGAATGTGAATATATAGCGAATATATAACGAATCTATGCAAAAAGACGGCGGTCATTTTGAAAACTGACTGTGGTACAGTCGGTAATAAAAGCCCTTTTTCTGCAAGAGGGAAGCGTGATCCCCTTGCTCCACCACCCGTCCGTCCTGCATCACAAGGATCAGGTCAGCGGCTTCAATGGTGGAAAGACGGTGGGCAACGATAAACGAGGTGCGTCCCTTCATCATGCGGGCAAAAGCGTTCTGGATCTTCATCTCCATACGGGTGTCGATGGAGGAGGTCGCCTCGTCCAGAATGAGCATAGGCGGCAGACACAGCATCACACGTGCGATGCAGAGCAGCTGCTTTTGCCCCTCCGAAAGAGAGCCGCCGCCCTCTCCGAGAACAGTGTCATAGCCCTTTGGCAAGCGCTTGATAAAGGAGTGGGCGTGAGCGGCCTTTGCAGCGGCGATCATTTCCTCGTCGGTGGCGTCCGTTTTGCCCATGCAAATATTCTCCCGCACGGTAGCCGCACGTAGCCAGGTATCCTGGAGAACCATGCCCCAATTTTTTCGCAGAGCTTTTCTCGTCAATTTCCGAATATCTGTTCCGTCAATGCAGATCGAGCCCTTCTTCACGTCGTAAAAGCGCATCAGAAGATTGATGACCGTGGTTTTTCCGCAGCCCGTAGGTCCCACGATGGCGATCCGCTGTCCGGGGCGGACCGAAAGATTCAGATCCTTGATCAGCTCCCTGTCGGGGGAATAGGAAAATTCCACGCCGCACAGGTCTACGCTTCCCTCTGCAATACCAAGGGCAATACCGTCGGTGTCGGGCTCCAGCTCACGCTCCTCCAACAATTCAAAGAGACGTGCGGCGCAGGCAAGGGCATTTTGCAGCTCTGCCAATACCCCCGAGATCTCGTTGAAGGGCTTGGTATATTGGTTGGCGTAGTTTAAGAACACCGATAGCATTCCCACTGTAAAGCGGGTGTCGGGGGAGAGACACATCAACGCTCCCGTCAAGGCAACTCCCGCATATACCAGATTGTTGACGAAACGGGTGCAGGGATTGGTGAGGGAGGAGAAAAAGGTCGCCCGCAGAGCGCATTTTCCAAGGCGGTCGTTGACCTCGTTGAATCGCTCCTTGGCTTCGTCCTCGTGGGAGAAGGCGGCAACCAGCTTGCTGTTGCCGATATATTCGTCGATCAGCGCCGTTTCCTCCGCTCTCGTCTCGCTTTGCAGGCGGAAGGTGGAGTGGGTGTGCTTTGCGATAAAGGCGGCAACGAACAGGGAAAGGGGAGTTACGAGAAGCACCACCAGTGCGATCTGCCAACGGATGGAAAGCATGATCAAGAGGGTCCCGAGAATGGTCAGAACTCCCGTGAAGAATTGGGAAAAGCCCATCAGAAGTCCGTCGGTGAATTGATCTGCATCCGAGATCATTCTGCTCACCGTTTCTCCCGTGGGATGGGAGTCCAGATAGGAAAGGGGCAGGCGCTGCAGCTTTTCAAAGGCCTCCTGCCTCAGCCGTTTCACCATACCGTAGGTGATGCGGTTGTTGACCACGTTCATCAGCCATTGGCAAAGGGCAGAGGCGAGGGCGGCGATGCCGATGCGGATAGAGGCGCCGATCACACCGTTCCAATCCACACGGTCTCTTCCCACCATGCAGTCAATGGCTTCTCCCGTCAAAAGGGGAATGTAGAGGGAGAGAAAAACACTCACTGCCGCCAAAAGCAGGGAAAAGAGCATGGCGGTGCGGTAGCGTCCAAGACGCAAAAACACCTTTTTCAGCGCGCCCTTGGGGGCAGAGGCTTTTTTCTGCTTGCTCATCTCAATCCCTCCTCTCTCGAGTATTGAGATTCGTGGATCTCACGGTAGACGGGGCAGTGCTCCAACAGCTCCGTGTGGGTGCCAACGCCAACCGCTTCTCCGTCCTCCAAAACCAGGATCATATCCGCATGGCGGATAGAGGAGGTGCGCTGGGAGATCAGAAACACGGTGGGATGCTCGGGGAGAGACTTGAGGGAGGAGCGCAATGCGGCGTCGGTGGCATAATCCAATGCTGAGGAGCTGTCGTCCAAAATCAGGATCTCGGCGCCTCTGACCAATGCTCTTGCAACTGTCAACCGTTGTCTCTGTCCTCCCGAAAAGTTCCTTCCGCCTGCCGCAACGGGAGCGTCAAGCCCCAATTCCAGACGAGAAACGAAATCCTTTGCCTGCGCCTTTTCCAAGGCGCTCCAAAGTGCCTCGTCATCGGCGTCGGGGTTGCCCCACAAAAGATTGGAGCGCACCGTGCCCGAAAAGAGCACCGCCTTCTGGGGTACTACGGCAATTCTGTGGCGCAGCTCGTCCGCCTCAAAGGTGCGAACGTCCCGACCGTCCACGTATACCGTTCCCTCGCTTGCATCGTAAAAGCGGGGAATGAGATTGATCAGCGAGGTCTTGCCCGAGCCGGTAGAGCCAATGATCCCTACCGTAGCCCCCTTGGGGATCGACAGATCAATGCCGTCCAGCGTCTTTTCCGCATTTCCTTCATAGGTCAGGGACACACGGTCAAAGCAAACGGCACAGTCTCCGTGCTTCTCCGCCGCCTCGGAGCGAGGGAGAACAGGCATGCCCACAGGCATTTCAAACACCTTCTCAATACGGTCTGCCGAGGCAAGCGCCTTGTTAACGGTGAAAATAGTCGTTGCCATTTTTACAAGCTCCACAAGGATCTGCGCCATATAGTTGGTCACGGCGACCACGTCCCCCTGAGACATATCGCCAACAGTCACCAATTGACCGCCCGAGAGTAAAAGCAGGATCACACCGCCGTTGACAACCGCCAAGGTCAAAGGATTCATCAGGGCAGAGAAGCGGCCTACGAAATTTTGCACACGGTTGTGTTCTTTGTTGACCTCACGGAAGCGGGCGATCTCGTCCTCCTCCTTGCAAAAGGCACGAAGTACACGCACGCCGCTAAGATTTTCACGGGTCAGAGCAGTGACACGGTCCAAATTCCCCTGCACCTGCTTATAAAGGGGAATGCTTTTGAGCATGATCGAAAAAACGATCAGGGAAAGCACGAGGATCACCGCAACGAAGATCCAAGCGGTTTGCGCCTCGACGAGGATTGCCATGATCATAGCGCCAAAGACGATGATGGGGGAGCGGAGCAAGAGGCGGAGTGTAAAGTTAATGCCCGATTGCACCTGATTGACGTCTGCGGTCATACGGGTGATCAGGGTAGCGTTTCCGATGCGGTCGGTCTCACTGTAAGAAAGCGCCTGAATATGGGCGAACAGATCCCGACGCAGATCCGTGGCAAAGCCCACCGCCGCCCGAGCGGCAAAATACTGTGCGATGATGGCGCAGGTTAATCCCACCACGGCAAAGACGCAAAGCAGTGCGCACATCTGTCCCACAAAGCCAAGGTCGCCGGCGGTGATTCCTCGGTCGATGATCAGCTTGACCACGATGGGAACCAAAAGATCAAAAATTGCCTCCAAGAGCTTGAACAAGGGGCTGATCACGGCTTGCTTCGTGTAAGGCTTCAAATATTTGAGCAGCTTTTTCACGGCACGCTCCGTCTCCTTTCGCACATAGTCTTATAACTTTATTATTATATACTCATATTATGTATATTTATTGTGTAAAAAAGCAACAATTTGTGAACGGAAATAAAAATAAAGAAACGGCGATGCCAAGGAGCATCGCCGCAGTATAATTTTGGTTTTGTGTCGTTCAGTATTTTTTCTTTTTCGGCTTGCCCTTTTTCAACCCCAGATACCCGCCAAGCATGGAAAGGAGCAAAAAGGCGACGTGCAAAAGGCAGGAGATCAGCGCCGAGTAGCCCGAGGCAAAGGGCGTGAAGAAAAGGGAGGTGGGCAGCATCAGCGCCAAAAAGAGCATTCCGTTGCACAGCCCGCACAAAAGCGCCGAGTGCCCGTGGATCCGCACCGCCGCAAAGCCGCCAACGAGGGCGGTGAGAAGGGAGGAAAGCAGCGCCAACGGCTGGACCATTTTTGCGGGATCGGGGGAAAAATACGCCGCAAGGGAAGCAAGGAGCAATAAAACAAGAGCCGTGAGCAAGGTAATGCCAAGGCTTTTTAACAGGTGCTTTCCCATTAAAGCAGCGGAATTTTCATCATTTTCCACTCTTTTTGAGGGGCGTTTCCCACTTTTTTGTATCTTACGGTGCGATGTATTCATAGAAAAAACCTCCGCCTGAATATGCTTGCTTTAACATATTCGGGCGAAGGCTCTTTTATGACGTTTCTTTGAAAAATGAGAAAAAGCGACGGCTTATTCTGCCTCGTCAGCCTTGACGTCTACACGGCTGACAGCGGATTTGAGAATGCGGATCTTCGTGCGCTCGTGGGTCGTTTCGATCACGCAGGTCTCCTCCTTAATGCTGACTACCTTACCGATGATACCGCCAATGGTGGTGATCTCATCGCCGACGACCAGATTGTTGCGCATATCGTTTTGCTCTTTTTCCTGCTTTCTTTGCGGACGGATCATAAAGAAGTACATAGCGACGAACACTGCCGCCAGCATCAATAGCATACCCCAATCACCCATAACAAACCTCCAAATTGACATAATTGCCTATATTGTAAACTGTTTTTTCCAAATATACAAGAGGAAAATTGTAAATATTTTCTAAACGGGAAATTTTTTCTCCCTTTAACAGAAAAAAGCAGGGAAAAGCCTTGTAAATTCTTGCATTTTTTGCTCGGTTATGATATACTATAAGCAATACGAGGAAAGGATTTTTCGTCTGTTATGAAATTGGAGTATCTTCCTTGCGGAAAAATCATCAACACCCACGGCTTTCGTGGAACCGTCAAGCTGGAATCCTGGTGCGACTCCCCCGAGATCTTGGCGGATCTGGAAACCCTTTGGTTCCCAAAGGGAGAGACGTACTGCCCCGTGAGGGTCCTGCGTGCCTCCGTGTTCAAGCAATTCGTTTTGATGGATCTTGACGGGGTAGAGGACGAGGATGCCGCAAACCGTTTGCGTGGCGCTACCGTATATGCAAAAAGAGAGGATCTGCCCGTACAGGAGGGGAGCTTTTTTATCCAAGACCTCTTGGGACTTCCCGTCAAGCACGCCGATAGCGGCGAAGTATTGGGAACGCTTTCGGATATCAATACCAGCGGTGTGAGAGACCTTTATATCGTTAAGAATGCACACGGAGAGTTTATGGTGCCTGCCGTGCCCGAGTTTATCGTGCGGATCGATCCCGAGGACGCCGTGTATCTGCGACCGATTCCCGGATTGATCGAGGGAGGAGAGAGCTGATGCGATTTGATATTATGACGCTTTTTCCCGAGCTTGTGGATACGGTGCTGGGGGAAAGCATCATCGGACGTGCCCAAAAAAGCGGTGTGATCACGGTTCGTACTCACAATATCCGAGACTATTCCGAGGACAAGCACCGTCGGGTGGATGACACTCCCTATGGCGGCGGCAAGGGAATGCTGATGATGGCGCCTCCCATCTATAATTGCTATGCGGCAATTCTGCGAATGCAGGCAGAGGAGGGATTTGTGCCCTCAAAGCGCAGGGTGATCTATCTTTCCCCTACGGGGAAGGTGCTGAATCAGTCACGGGCGCAGGAATTGGCACGGGAGTATGATAATCTGATCCTTTTGTGCGGACAGTACGAGGGCGTGGATCGCCGCATCGTAGACGAGATTGTGGACGAGGAAATTTCCATCGGCGATTTTGTTTTGACAGGGGGAGAGATCCCCGCCTGCATTTTGGTGGATTGCGTTGCAAGATTGATCGACGGGGTGCTTTCCGATGCGGAATGCTACGAAAAGGAAAGCATTTCCTCGGGGCTTTTGGAATATCCGCAGTACACCCGTCCCTACGAATTTCACGGGGTCAAGGTGCCCGACGTGCTTCTCTCAGGGCATCACGCCAACATTGACCGTTGGCGGGACGACAAGGCACGGGAGCTGACCGAGCAGCTCAGGCCCGATTTGTTGAATTGAATGATGGGATCGAGGATCCTCTTACATATTGAGCGTATGTAGGGGGATCCTTATGTTTTTTCGCAGGAAAAGTGTGATCTGGACGAGTTTATTGGTCTTTTGCGGCAGAGTGCGGAGACGGGTGCGGAGCGCACCTTTGGTTTTAATGCTGCGCCACTGCTATGGCGCATTGGAGCGTCGCTTTGAAGGGGGGATCTTTTCTCCTCTTTGCGACCGTGGGTACGATCGGGAGGGATATCAGTACCGCTTACGGCAGGCGGGAATGCGAAGTCGGGAGGACAGTCTTGTTCTTTCTTTGTTGGAGAGGGCAAAGAGATATCTACTCGATACGAGCGTTGCTTCCTTCGGCTGGCTTTTTTTGTTGACGGGGATCTTTTTTCTGACAGGCGCTCTTTTGTTTGAGGGCACGGGAGCAGAGGTGGGAGCGGGGAGCGTTTCCTTTGTGCTGATTCTTTGCTCGCTACCGTTGTGCACCTCCATGGGCTCCCTTGCCCGAGCGGTGAGGAAAAGTTATTTTTGCTCTCGCTTTTTGTTTGATTTCTGCGCCTTTTCCCCCGATGGATTTCTGGGAGCGGAGCGGGGAAGGTCACGGGTCGGCGGGGCGTTGCTTCTTTCCATAGCTCTTGCTCTTGCCGCTTTGGTCTTGACCCCCGTCGGGTGTGCTTGCGGCGCTTTCGTCCTTTTTTGTCTCTTTGTTCTTTTTGCGCTTCCCGAATTGAATTTGCTTCTTTTGGTGCTCGTTTTCCCTTTTTTGCAGCTTTCCTCACACCCAACCGTTCTCTTATGTATTCTCGCCCTTGTGATCGAGCTCTCCTTTTTAACAAAGGTCCTCTTTGGAAAGCGGGAGCTTTTCTTTTCACTGTGCGATTTTTTGGTCCTTTTGTTTTGCCTGTCTCTTTTTTTGGGAGGGCTCTTTGGAGAGGGATCGCCCTTTGAGGGGCTTGTTCTTTCTCTGTTGGCGGGGATCTATTTTCCCGCAACTCACCTTTTACAAAACGAAAAATGGCGCAGAGCCGCTCGGACGTGCTCGGCTTTCAGCGGCGGCATCACCGCTTGGATCGGAATATTGCAATATGCTTTGGGCAGGGCGGAGATCCGCTGGGTGGACGCCACACGCTTTGGAGACATTGGCGGTCGGGTGACCTCGGTATTCGATAACCCAAACATTTTGGCGATCTACCTGCTTTTCACCTTTCCCTTGGCACTGTACGGCGCATTTGATTCCAAGGAGACAACCGTGGGACGCTTGCGATTTGGATTTTTTGGAGGCGGGATGCTGCTTTGCCTGCTCCTGACCTGGACACGGGGGGCGTGGCTGGGTCTTTTGGTCGTTGGCTTGCTTTTTTTGCTGCTTCACAGCCGCCGCACTCTTGCCGTCGCTTGTCTTTCCCCTTTGCCGCTTTTGGCGTTATGCTCCTTCTTTCCGTCCGAAATTTACAGGCGCTTTGCGAGCATTGCCGATCTTGCCGAATCCTCCATACGGTACCGTCTTTACACCTGGCAGGGAGTGATGCGCATGATCAGAGCGCATCCGTTTGGGATCGGGGTGGGGAGCCGAGCTTTTTTATCGGTCTATCCCCGCTACGCCGTCAGCGGGACGGAAACGGTCATGCACGCTCACAATTTGCTTTTGCAGATCACAGCAGAGATGGGAGTGCCGGTCCTGGGACTCTTTTGCACACTTTTAGCGCTTGTTTTTTTGCGGTCATTAGGCGAGGGGGAGGACAGTGGCGCAGGTCTTGGGATCATGGCGGTTCTGGTCATGGGGGCGTTTGATCATTTGTGGTATTCCCCCGGGCTGATAGGGCTGTTCTTTTTTACGCTGGCAATGACGAAAAAGGAGAAGGGAGCGAGGATATGAGTATGGAAAACAGTAAGGAAAAACGTGTGACGCTATTGGATTGGGTGCTTTTTGGCGGTGTTTTGCTCTCCCTGTTGATCGGCGTTTTGGTGACCCTGTACGTGGGAAAGGAGGAGGACGGGGTGCAGGTCCGTTATACTGTGTACCTGCCCGAGATCAGGACCTCCTTTTTGGAGGAGGCGGGGGGTGTTGAGGCGTTGATCCCCGTGGGGGCTGCTGTGCGCTCCGAAAACGGAACGGCATGGCTTGGAAGGGTCGTATCGGTGTCGGTCAAGGAGCACCTGCGTCCTGTGGTAAAGGAGGAGGCGGTCGTGTTTGAAGCGGATACGTCAAGGCAGGATCTTTACGTTACGGTAGTCGGAGACGCAAGAGGGAGAGAGGGGGACGGACTGCGTATCTCGGGCATTCGGATCGCCGAGGGAGAGGGCGGTACCTTTCGCTTTGGCGCTTTTTACGCATCGGGGGCGTTGGTTCTTTCGGTGCAGCGGGCAGGGGAATGAGGTGAAAAAATGAAGAAGGGGAAAAGAACAAGCTCCGAGAGGTGGAGCGTTCTGGACGTGCTGTTGGTCCTGTTACTCCTTTGCTCCCTGGCAACGGTCGGGCTTCGGGCGCAACGCTTGCGTACTGCACAGGACATCCCGCAACGGGCGGCGGTGCTCCTGATGGCAGAGGGCTTGCGTGGGGAGATCGCACAGGGGATCCACGTGGGGGAGCGGTTATATACCGTGGACGGCACTTTTTACGGGACAGTCACACAGGTGCGCACAAAGGGAAGTACTGTGGAGATCCGGGAGGGAGGCAGACTCTACCTTGGAGAGTGGGATCCCGATATTTGGTGCGACCTTTTTTTAACGGTGGAGATACAGGGGAGAGAGCGTGACGGTGTCTTTTATCAAAATGGGAGCCATGCGGTGCTCCCGGGGCAGAGGACGGCGCTGTATACCCAACGGACCGCTCTTACCTGCAAGCCCTTGAAAGCTTCGCTTTTGGAATAAGAAAATGGAAAATAAGACCGAAACCGACAGAATTATATATGTATTTTGCACGAAAACTTTTATGATAAATTGTAAAAAAACAATAGTTTGACTATTGATTTTCTCAAACGATTTTGATATACTATTAGTAGATATAAATCATGGACTACTGTCTCGGTTCTATTGCCGAGGGGTATCATTTTGAAACAGGGAGCGAAAACACATATGATTTCACGTGACATCACAATTACCAATGCAAGCGGACTTCACGCACGTCCCGCTACGTTTTTCATTCAGAAGGCGAACACCTACAAGGCGTCCATCTGGATCGAAAAGGACGAGCGTAAGGTAAATGCCAAAAGCCTTTTGGGCGTACTGTCACTGGGAATTGCGAAGGATATGTCGATTACCCTGATTGCTGACGGACAGGATGAAAACGCAGCGATCTCGGGCTTGACGGAATTGATTGAAAGCGGATTTTCGGAATTTTAATCGGATAAAAGCAATGGCGGTGTGCGGCACGGACTGATTTGGGTTCCGTCGGCACACCGTTTTTGTACGAAGGGAGGGTCTTGCATGAAAACGGAGGATATCAGACGGCGACTGCTGGAGAAGGCATCCAATTTGCCACTTGCCTCGGGTGTCTATATCATGCGGGACAAGAGCGGAAAGGTCATTTACGTTGGCAAATCCCGAAAGCTGAAAAACCGTGTGTCGCAGTATTTTCAAAATGGGGACAAGGGGATCAATACCGAGCGCATGGTTTCCCGTGTTTATGATTTCGACTATTATCTTTGCGACAACGAGATGGAAGCGCTCTCCTTGGAGAATACGCTGATCAAGCAATATACGCCAAAGTACAACATCCGTCTTAAGGATGCAAAGTCCTACCCCTATATCAAATTGACCGAGGGGGAATATCCGAGGCTGGTGTTTACCCGCAAGCGGGATGCGGATAAGGGAAAGTATTTCGGCCCCTTCTCCGGCTCCTCTACGGCGTATGCGCTGATCGAGCTTTTGAGCAAGACGCTGCGCCTGCCTACCTGCTCCCGTTCCTTTCCAAGGGACATCGGCAAGGAGCGCCCTTGCATATTTTATCAGATCGGGCGTTGCTCGGGTGTTTGCACGGGGAAGGTCTCTCCCGAGGAATACAGGGAGAGTATTCGCTTGGTCTGTGAATTGCTTGGTGGGAAGACCCGTGAGGTGCGCCGTGAGGTGGAAAAGCAGATGTATGCATACGCCGAGGCGGAGCGATACGAGGCTGCCGCTCGGGCAAGGGATACGCTGACTGCCTTGGATCGGATCAATCAAAAGCAAAAGGTCGTGGCGTCCCCCGATACCGAGCAGGACGTGGTGGCGTTGTATTCGGATGATTTTTGCTCCTCGGTGTCGGTGTTTTACGTACGGGCGGGAATCTTGCAGGATAAATCCGAGTTTATCTACGGTGCGGACAGTATTTTAGAGGCGGAGGATATGACCACCTTTTTGTGCGAGCACTACAAGGCGAGGGAGTATATTCCGTCGAAGCTCTTGCTTGCCTTTGAGATGGAGGAGGCGGATAAGGAGATGCTCTCCTCTTACCTTTCCTCGGTTGCGGGGCGCAAGGTGACGGTGCGCACGCCGGAGCGAGGAGATCTGCGTACGCTTTGCGATATGGTGGAAAAGAACGCTGCCGATCATGCAAAGCAGTATCGCATCGATAGCGGAAAAAGAGAGGGAACGCTTGCCCGTCTTGCGGGAATGCTGTGCTTGGAGAGCTATCCCCAGCGGATCGAGGCCTATGATATCTCCAACCTTGCCTCGGAGCACCTGACGGCGGGAATGATCGTTTGCGAGGACGGGAAATTCAACAAGTCTGCATACCGAAGCTTCCGCATCCGCAGTGTGGAGGGAACCGACGACTATGCTTCTATGCGTGAGGCGTTGGAGCGACGCTTGGATCATCTGGAGGATGGAGAGGGCTCCTTTGCAAGCTATCCCGATCTGATCCTTCTGGACGGCGGCAGAGGACACGTTTCGGCGGTCAAGGAGGTGCTTGCCAAAAAGGGCATCGATATCCCCGTGTTTGGTATGGTCAAGGACGATTTTCACAAAACACGTGCCTTGTGCACCGAGTGTGAGGAGATCGCTATCGCCAAGGAGCAGGACGTTTTTGCCTTGATCTATCGGATACAGGAGGAGGTTCACCGCTATACGGTGGGTAGAATGATGCAGGCAAAGCGTAAGACCATCAAGACCTCGTCCCTGACGCAGATCGCAGGGATCGGGGAAGCCAAGGCGAAAAAGCTTCTTTCTGCCTTTGGCGGCTTGCGGGCTGTGGAGCAGGCAAGCGAGGAGGCACTCTCGGCAGTGTCCGGGATATCCGACAGGGATGCCAAGGCGATCGTTGCATATTTTGCCGAGAAAAAATCCTCGGCAGAAAAGAGGAAATCAAAAAAAATGATGCGTATTATTACCGGCAAGGCAAGAGGAACACGCCTTTTGACTCTTGCGGGAGAGACAACGAGACCCACGGCGGAGAGGGTCAAGGAAGCGGTGTTTTCCATGCTTCGCTTTGAGATCCCCGACGCTCGGGTTTTGGATCTGTTTGCAGGCTCGGGGCAGCTTGGCTTGGAGGCGCTGAGCCAAGGGGCAGAGAGCGCTGTTTTTTGCGACGCTTCTAAGGAGGCGGTGGGGATCGTTCGTGCCAATGCCGAAAAAACACGTCTTTTGGAGGCGTGCGAGATCCTTTGCATGGATGCAGAGGCGGCGCTTCGGCGAATGAGAGGAAGAAACCGCTTTGATCTGGTGTTTTTGGATCCCCCATACGCCTTGGGTGTGTTGCCGAAAATGCTATCCCTGCTTTTAGAGCATGGGTTGCTTTCTCCCAATGCCAGGGTGGTTTGCGAAACGGCGGGAGAAAATGACGTTTTCGGCACGGATGAAGGATTGAAAGGTCGATTTGAGATACTGCGCACCGCACGGTACGGTGCTGCGTTTATTACTGTTTTGACACCGAAGGAGGAAGAAAATGAGTCTTGCGATCGTTCCGGGCAGCTTTGACCCGATGACATTGGGACATTTGGATATTGTGAGGGTGGCTGCCAAGCGCTATGACAGAGTGGTGGTAGCGGTGATGATCAACCGAGCCAAGCGATATTGCTTTGATATGGACACACGGGTACGACTTGCAGAGGCGAC
>JAFTMU010000338.1 GCA_017452215.1 Clostridia bacterium | reverse complement strand
TATTCACCTATGATTTCGCCGGACGGAAAAATCTTTGTGGTAAAGTCAACGGAAGGTAGGCTTGCGGTTTATTCGCTTGAATCACATACACTTATAAAAAAATTCCGCTTCTCAAAGGTTGACGGTTCGCAGGATGATAATTTCTGCTTTTCACCCGATAGCAAGGAATTTTATAATATTGAGCGACATATTGATAGCTGCAAAACTGCTCTTTCAATATACGATACATCAGATTTTTCTTTAAAAAAGAGAATATTGTGTGACGATCACAACTTGGTTTTAAGTGCTATAGAATACAATATCGAGGGCAACAGGATATTCCTTTTGGGATATATGAGAGAGCCCGAAAGTGGAGTTGCCTATAAATTCTTCGTAGGAGAGATGATAAAAGGAAGCCTTCAAAATATTGTATATGTAAGTGAAAAAGAGCATGACTTTTATTTGGATTGTAAACATTTTGAGATTCATTCTTTTGCGATTTCCGATAGTTATACACCCAAAGAGATAGGTAGTATTAAAAAAGCCAAATACACCTTGGCGAATCTTTGGAAATATTACTCTGAATAAACGGCTCTATTTTGTCAAGACAGCCAACGCAAAGGGCACCCAACGGTGTCCTTTTTGCGTTGGTTGCAATGAAGTACTATATGTTCCTTAAAATTTCCACTTATTATTTAAAAATCTCCCACCCACCTTGACATCCCCCACGCATTATGATATAATCTTGTCAAAATTTATGGAGGGGTACAACCATGACAACCTTTCTGGCAACCTTGACACCGATGCTGACACTCTTTTTCTGTATTGCCATCGGTTTTTTATCCGCAAAAACAAAAATTCTGCCCGAGTCCGCAAGCCAGACCATGGCAAAGATGGAGACGTGGATCTTGTGTCCCGCCTTGAGCTTTATGACGATGCTTCGTTATTTCACCGTCGATTCGCTCCTGACGCACGGCACGAATATCATGATGGCGACCATTTCGATGGCGCTTGCTATGGCGATTGCGATCCCTCTTGCCAAGCTGTTTGTCAAAGAAAACAACGCTGAGCGGGGCGTTTACAGCTATGCGCTGGCCTTCGCCAACTTCGGTTACATCGGCGACCCCATCGTGCTTGCCCTCTTTGGCGAGGAGGTGCTCGCCTATTATAAGCTGTTCTGTCTCCCGCTCACGATTGTGATCTACACGTGGGGCATCAGCGTTCTGACTCCCCAAAGAGAAGGAAATGGGGGAAGGGGAGAGATGTTCAAGCGTCTGCTCAATGCACCCACCGTGGCAATGCTCATCGGTGCTGTAATGGGGCTGTCGGGACTGGGCGTATATTTGCCCGAATTTCTGATCTCGGCGCTGGATTCGATCAAGGCTTGCATGGGACCTGTCGCTATGCTCCTTGCGGGCGTTACGATTGCACGGTTTGATTTTATCGGTATGCTCAAAAAGAAGAAAGTGTACGTGGCAACCCTTTTGCGTCTCGCCGTCATTCCCACTGTGATCATAGCGGCGCTCTTTGGAATCAAAACCCTTGCGAATTTGCTCTTTGGCTTTTCCATCGGCAACGATGTGCTCTTTCTCTGCTTCTTTGCCACCGCCACGCCGCTTGGACTGAACACCGTCGTCTTTCCCGAGGCATACGGCGGGAATCCCGAAACGGGTGCCAGCATGGCAATGATCTCGCATACTCTCTGCGTTGTCTCAATTCCCATTATGTACGCTCTTATGGTTGCTGTCTTCGGAGTACCGTTCGGTGTCTAAACGAAAAAAGGCCGCTTACCTTTTCATATTACAGAATGTTTCCATTCAAGAGGGGGCTGTCTCAAATCGCAAATTTGAGACAGCCCCCTTAGCTCGCAAAAACGACACATTGTGTCTTTTTGCGAGCGGTGTCGCCCAAAGCAAGGAGTGTACTGAGGCCGCAGCAGACGACTATGCGACTGGTGCGGAAGGTCGTGACTTCATAACGAGTGGACCGTTCAAATCTCACGATATTATTTGTCCCCAAACAACTCCTCCATCTGAACGCCAAGTATTTTTGCAATCACATATATTTCTTTATCATTTGCCGCACGAAGCTGTCCCTCCAGCTTTGAATAGCTTGTAGGGTTAATATCACATCCCATCACCTGAATTCGGGCAATAAAGTCTTTTTGCTTTATGCCCTTTTCTTTTCGTAAGCGTTCAATATTTTGCCCCACCATATTTGCATTGCCATATACTTTTTTGCGAGTTTTCATATAATTGCCCTCGGAAAATAATTCTTTTTTAGAATTATATCCCGAAAAACTCTTGACAAAATTCCAAAATAGAATTATAATATAAATAATTCCGTTTTGGAAGAATAAAGGGCTATACTAAAATACAATTTTAAGGAGGCAATTATGTTTGCAAAAAAGAATCTATTTTTGATTATCAGTGTCATTATCGCTGTTATTTGGGTATTTGTTGGAATATTCACCATGATGTCGCTGGGAGAACCATTGGAGAATGGGGCAGAGAACTTAGAAGATGTGGGAAAGCAAATAGGAACGGCAATTGGCATGGCATTAATGATGCCATATCTGATTGTTTCGTCGGTTGGTGCTTTGCTGCATACAATAGGAGGATTTGTATATAAAAAAGGGCTTGTTTTAGCAGGACTGATTTTGGAGTGTGTATCTCTTTTGCTTGGCATTACTTGGGGCTTTGGATTTATTCCTGCTATCATTCTTGGATTTATAGGATATTCCAAGATGAAAAAACATGAATCTGTAAACAATATGCAAAATTCAGAAGATATCAACCTGTAAGGTTCAAATTCTGTAAGCCAAACGCCGAAAATATCTTTAGCCCTTAAACAAAACGAAAGACACCCAATCGGGTGTCTTTTTGTTCGCTTGACGGTGAAATTTGAGCTTGCGAGCTGCGTTTGCGGTTCAATGAGCGGAAGCGAAAGCGCTTCTCGGTCTTAAGAGAACTGCTTTTCTCAAAGCTCTAGATTCAGACCCTTTTCGTATGAAAAAAGCCGAAAAATCCCCCGGGTCTATTGACAATCCAAATACTTCGTGATATGATGTATTACGTAAGGAGGAGTATCGCATGGATATTCAATTAAAGCGAGGGCTTTTGGATGTGTGCGTTTTGGCTGCCATCAAGGACGAGCCGTCCTACGGCTACAAGATCATCAAGGACATGAAGCCCTATATCGAGATGTCGGAGTCGACTCTGTATACGATCTTAAAACGCCTGGAGCTTGCCAAGATGCTGACGGTAAAGACCTCCGAGTATGACGGCAGACTTCGAAAATACTATTCCATCACCAAGGCGGGGCTTGGTCGCATTGCGGATTTCAAGGACGAGTGGCGTGAGGTGATGGCAATCTATCGGTTTGTAACAAAGGAGGATAGGAGCAAATGACAAAACAGGAATTTACGGTACGGCTTCGTCGGGGACTCTCGGGGCTGCCACGGCAGGAAATTGAGGAGCGTGTAGGCTTTTACGGCGAGATGATCGACGACCGCATGGAGGAGGGGCTTTCGGAGAGCGCCGCCGTTGCCGCCATCGGATCGGCGGATCGGATCGCAGCGCAGATCCTGGCGGAATACCCCTTTGTTCTGCAAAAGGACAAGAGCGGGAGACCGAAAAAGTGCCTGCGTGCGTGGGAGATCCTGCTTTTGGCACTGGGCTCTCCCATATGGCTTTCCCTGTTGATTGCCGCCCTTGTGGTGGCTTTGGCGCTGGTGATCGTTCTGTGGTCGTTGATCCTGTCCCTTTGGGCGGTCTTTGTTGCCCTTGTTGCCTGCGCTCCGTGCAGTGTCGTTATGGCAGTGGGGAGCATCATCGAGGGCGGAGGCGCCGTAGGCTTGGCGCTTCTTGGCGCAGGAATTGCAGTGGCAGGCTTATCCGTGCTTCTGTTTTTTGCCGGCAAGGGGGCAACAAAAGCCTCGGTCCGGCTTTGTAAGGGGATCGCTTCGGGCATTCAAAACCGTTTTGTGGGAAGGGGGAAAGAGGAATGAGTAAGAAAACAAAAGCATGGCTGATCGCAGCCGCTGCTCTGATATTGATCGGCAGTATTATTTTTGGAGGTGTCATGGCAATGCTGAATTGGGATTTCAGAAGGCTGTCCACGGTCAAATATGAGACCAACGAGCATTCGACGGAGGGAGCCTATCGGGATATTTTAGTGCTCACAAAAACCGCCGACGTGTCCTTTCTGCCTACCGATGGAAACGAGACCCGTGTGGTCTGCTACGAGCAGAAAAACGTCCGACATTCGGTCACCGTAAAGAGTGGAGCGCTTACTGTCGAGGTGGTTGATACGAGACAATGGTACGAGCATATCGGCATCAATTTTGATACCGCCAAGATCACGGTATATATTCCAAAGGGGGAGTACCGTGCCCTCTCGGTCAAGTCGAATACGGGCGACGTCACGGTGCCCAAGGAGCTCCAATTCGAGAGCATCGAGATCTCCAACGATACGGGAGACGTCAGCTGCTTTGCCTCCGCCTCCCATGAGGTGAGGATCAAGACTGCCACGGGCAATATCCGTGTGGAGGGGATAGATGCGGGGACGCTGGAGCTTTCCGCCACCACGGGGCGTATTGATGCCTCGCAGGTTTCTTGCTCGGGAGATGTCAAAATCGACGTCAGCACGGGAAGCACGTTTCTCTCGGGCGTAACGTGTGAGCGCTTTTCCTCGGGGGGGAGCACGGGATATATCTTTTTGCGGGACGTGATCGCAAGTGATTCACTTTCCGTTGAGAGAGATACAGGCGGGGTGGAATTTGACGGCTGCGATGCCGCAAGCATCTACGTCAGCACCTCCACGGGAAGCGTTTGGGGCAATCTGCTTTCCGATAAGATTTTCGCCGCTCACACTTCCACAGGACGTATCAACGTTCCCACCTCCGCCCCGGGGAGCGGAAAATGCGAGATCCATACCTCCACGGGGAATATTGATATCAGTATCAAAAAATAGGAGAGAAAATCTCCCAAAAGCTCTTTACGACCAATTCTTTTTGTGATATAATAACCGCACAGAAATGGAGGAAAACCAAAATGTTCAATATCACTGTCATACAACCGCCGTACTTTGCAGGCGAGGAGCCCGATGCCAAGATCGCAGCGTTTTTGGAAAATGAAGCAAAAGCGGCAAAGGATTCTTCCTTGATCCTTCTGCCCGAATACTCCAATGCAGGGGGACTTTCGGATAAGGAAAGGGAGTTGCGTGCTCTGCCCCGTGCCAAGGAGATGAAAAAGACCTTCTCCCGCCTTGCCAAGGAGAGAGGGATCTACACAGCCCTCAACGTTCTGGAGGAGAGAGAGGGGAAAATCAAAAACAGCACTTATCTGTTTGATAAAAAGGGAGAGGTGGCATTCGTTTACGATAAGATCCACCTGCCCCCCTCTGAGGTCATGCTTGGTGTGGAAAGGGGAAGTGGCGCCTGCGTTTGCGACCTTGACGGGATCCGCTTTGCATTTATGACCTGCTACGACGTCTATTTCAACGAGCAGATCGAATACATCGCAAGCCAAAAGCCGGATATCGTTCTGATTCCGGGATACCAAAGAGGAGAGCGAACGGATATTATCCTGGCGCAGGCAAAGCTGACCGCCTTCCGTTGCAATGCCTTTGTGGCAAGAGCCTCCTACTCCATGAACGATGAGGGGCGGGGAGGAAACTCCATGATCGTCGCTCCGGACGGACAGATCCTGAAAAATCTGGGCAAGGACGTGGGCAGTATCACCGTAGGCATTGATCCCAAGGAGAAATATATGCGTACGGCAGGCTTTGGCGGCGGCATGGTGCGCAATGATGATTTCATCAATGCGGGACTTTGTCCTGAGGCGTTTGAAAAATAATTGACCGATCATCCGACACTTATAAAAGAAAGAATGTTATGAAAAATATTAAGATCCATGACGTCAGAGCCGTCCCCGGGGACAGTGCTTTCCTGATTGATGACGGTACCACCTCGATCCTTTACGACACCGGCTTTGCCTTTACGGGATATGCGGTGGCGGACAATATCAAGCGTGCTTTGGGAGAGCGCCCCTTGGATTTTATCTTTTTGACCCACTCCCATTACGACCATGCGCTGGGCTCTGCATACGTCAAAAAGCGCTATCCGTGCGCCAAGATCGTGGCAGGGGAGTATGCCGCTAAAATTTTCGCAAAGCCCACCGCAAGAGCAGTCATGCGGGAGCTTGACCAAAAGTGTGCCCTGTCCCACGGCATCACCCAATACGAGGATCTGATCGATTCCCTTTGCGTGGATCTGCCCGTGCAGGACGGTGATACAGTGGCAGCGGGGGACATGACCTTTTCGGTGGTCTCCCTCCCGGGACACACCAAATGCTCCGTAGGCTTCTACCTGCGGGAAAACAAGCTGCTGCTTGGTACCGAAACGCTTGGCGTCTGGGCAGGCGACGGCGTGGTGGTGCCCTCCTATCTCGTAGGTTATGAGATCGCCATGGAGTCTATCGAACGAGCCATGGACATGGGGATCGACCGCATTCTTGTCCCCCATTTCGGGATTTTGGAGGGGGAAGATGCAAAACGGTATCTGCAAAACGGAAAAAGGAGTGCCCGAGAGACCGCAGAGGAGATCCTTGCAATCCTTCGGGACGGCGGGAGCGACGAGGACGCCTTTGCTTATTTCAAAAATAAATTTTATCACGGCTACGTCACCGAGATCTATCCCCTTGACGCCATGACGCTTAACACCAATATTATGATCGGTCTGATTAAGCGGGAGCTTATGTAATCGAATGGCGGGGCGGAAGAAAAAGCGAAAAACCGCCCCGTTTCAAAAGTTTTGAAAAAATTTTGTTTTTTTAGAAAAAAGGGCTTGACAAAACGATTTTGGCATGATATAATACCATCGTTGCGAAAGCGAACAGGTTCGCCAACGAACAATTCGCTGGTGTGGCTCAATGGCAGAGCAGCTGATTTGTAATCAGCAGGTTGTTGGTTCGACTCCGATCACCAGCTCCAATGGGTTCACACGCAGTGAACCTTTATATGGGGGATTTCCCGAGCGGCCAAAGGGGGCAGACTGTAAATCTGTTGTCACTGACTTCGGTGGTCCGAATCCACCATCCCCCACCAACACAAAAAGCAGGCAAACGCCTGCTTTTTGTGTTGGTGGGGGATATTGAACGGTGGATTCGGAAAGCCCGTGCCCATGGCGTATGCCGGGCATTCAACAGTCCGGTGGACTGTTGAATAGGGCGAGGACTTCCGCTGTGTTCGCACTTTGGCAAGGAGCGAGAAAAAACGTTAACGTAAACAAAAAGCAGGCAAGCGCCTGCTTTTTGTGTTGGTGGGGGATGGTGGATCCAAGCCGCAGGCTTGGCATATCATTGACGCACGAAGTGCGGCGTATATCATCAAGGGCGGCTTGCCGCCCTTGCATCTCATCACGCACCGGCGTGTATTTCCCTGCGGTTTGATGATATCCACCCCTGCGGGCTGATGATATACCGCAACAAGTTGCGGATGATATACAAGGCTCCGCCTTGATTTATTTATCTATTTATCAATGTTTGAGACGATGTTCTCGAAGTGCAACGGTGCAATGAAAGTAAGTGAGAAAAAACGTTAACGTACACAAAAAGCAGGCGTTTGCCTGCTTTTTGCTTTTGCATTTTACACCGCTTGAATGGTGCCGCCGACTACCAGGGTGCTGACCCCGGGCGTGATGACCCAGGTTCCTGTTTCTGCATCCTGTGTGTAGGTTGCCGCAGGAACAGTAATTTGCCCGGGTAGAGTGGTAAAGGTACCATCTGCCTGAATATAATTGTAATTGACCCCTTCCGTCCACGTGCTGCCGTTAAAGGTGACGTTCAGAGCGTAGAGGATCGGATCAAAGGTGTCGGAAAGGACCACGTTTGCATCCACTCCTGCGGCAGTGTTACCGTGATTTTGGATGATGAAACGGTAGGTCAAATTGCCGTTTTCGGTGACCGTAGCAGGCTCAATGGACTTACTGATGGTCAAATTGGGCTCTGCCTCGGGGGTCACGGTCTCGGAGGCGAGAATGGGAGCGGGAATGCCTGCCGCCGTTACGGTGGCGGTATTTACTATGCTGTCCTCACTGCCCAAGGGGGCAAATTGGTTGACCTCTGCCTCATAGATCAGGATCATGTTCCCGTTTGCGGGAATGGTAATACCGCTGAACACCAAGGGAGGACCCTGGGTGACTGCGGGAGGCGCTTGAAGCACCCCGTTAATATAAAGATGCGCCGAATTTTCAACGTACGTCAAGGGATAAAGCGTCTCTGCGCCATAGGCGTATCCGCCAAGATCATCACTCACACTCACGCCCGTGAGGGGAGCGGCACCCGAGTTGACGGCACTGATGACGTAGGTGACGTCGTCGTTCCGTGTATAATCACCCGTCACGGCGGTTTTGGTGGCGGATAATGCCTCTAAAATCTCCCCCGTGACCACGTTG
>JAFTMU010000337.1 GCA_017452215.1 Clostridia bacterium | reverse complement strand
TTGAGGTTGGTATGAGCTTTTACGAAGTCACGGAGCTTGTGGGCTTCCCAGATCACGCACATCCTAGCATGTACTACTATTATTACTATACCGACCAAGGGGAAGAGTATATGATAGGATGGAACGGGTGGTATGATGCAACGGTAGAAGATGTTGTTAAAGACGATTAACCTAAAAGCTTTGTCCACTGCTATTAAAACGTGTCCCCGCCTCGGCGGGGGGCACCCTAAAAAAGAGATACCCATAGTGAGAATTTTCCACACGGAGATTCACGCTATGGGTATTTTGTTTTAACTATTACCTGATCAATCCCGTTTCCTGTGTGAACATGGTGCGTATGCGCTCCAACAGCAGGGGAGAGTGCGTTAGCGTGGGATCCTTTTGCAAAAGCTCCCGTGCGTCGGCGGCGGCATCGGTCAGGAGAGAGACGTCCTCGCCTGCGTTTGCCAAACGGAAGGAAAGTCCTCCACTTTGCCGCACGGTATCGTTGCTCGTTGCCAAAAAGTCTCCGGGGCCTCTCTGCGCCAGATCCTGCTCCGCAATGCGGTAGCCGTCGTAGGTGGTGCGCATGACATCAAGGCGCTCCTTGGCGGTTCCCGAAAGGGGACCCTCGCCGCCTGCCACCAGAATGCAGTAGGATTTTCGGGTCCCACGACCCACACGTCCTCGCAGCTGATGCAATTGAGAAAGACCGAATCTCTCGGCGTTTTCAACGATCATCAGGCAAGCGTTGGGCACGTTGACACCTACCTCGATCACCGTGGTGGAAACCAGAATGTGGATCTCTCCTTCGGCGAATCGGCGCATGACCTGATCCTTCTCGGCGCTTTTCATTCTTCCGTGAACGAACGCCACCGAAAGATTTGGAAAGGTCTCACCCAAGGTCTTGGCGTAATCCACCGCTGCCTTGAGCGGCGGCTTTTCTTCTTTGAGAGAGCCGCTCTCGCCGATCTCAAAGAGGGAAAGCTCACTGTGGTCGGTCTCGCTTTCCTCCACCGCAGGGCATACCACGTAGACCTGTCCCCCCTCTGCTACCTGCTTGGCGATGAAGCCGTTGAGGCGGGAACGGTAGCTCTCGTCTACTGCAAAGGTGTCCACTCTCTGCCTGCCGGGAGGCATTTCGTCAATGCGTGAGATGTCCAAGTCCCCGTACAGGACAAGCGCCAAAGAGCGAGGAATGGGCGTTGCGCTCATGACCAGCACGTGAGCGTGCAGGCTCTTTTCTGCAAGACGTGCTCTCTGTCTTGCGCCAAAGCGGTGCTGCTCGTCGGTGACCACCAGCCCGGGAGCGGAAAATTCCACCCCGTCGGAAAGCAGAGCGTGGGTACCGATCACGATCTGCAATCGGTTTTTCTCCTCGGGGGAGGAAAGAGACGCCTTGATCGCTCTTTTTTCTGCCGCAGGGGTAGCGCCGATCAGTAGCTTACAGGAAAAGCCCAAGGAATCAAAGATGGGAGCAAGATCGGCAAAATGCTGACGGGCAAGGATCTCGGTGGGCGCCATCAGTGCAGCTTGCCGTCCGTTTTGCACGGCGATGAGCATAGCGGCGGCGGCGCACACGGTCTGACCGCAGCCCTCGTAACCCACAAGTATCCGACTCATGGGGATCTCCTTTGACATGTATTTACGGATCTACTCAATGGCTCGCTGCT
>JAFTMU010000336.1 GCA_017452215.1 Clostridia bacterium | reverse complement strand
TTGAGCGTGCCTGTGCAGTGAAATACGGATATGACGAGGTGTCGGTGATCCCTCAGCCCAAGGCAGGCGGATCCTTTGCCACTGCTGTGTGGGGGGCGTGTGCCGATCCTGGGGCGGTGGAGCACATTCGTGCTCATGCGGGACTTGATATTGGCGGAACGCTGATCGGAATGCACTTGCGTGAGGTTGCCGTTCCGGTGCGCCTGTCCGTTGCAAAAATCGGAGAGGCGAATCTACTCGCCGCACGTACCCGCCCGAAGTATATCGGCGGTGCCCGTGCAAAATACGAATGACACGGATATTTTTGGGAGCTTTGTTTATTTTTGGACAATGCTGAAAAAAATCATCTTTTTCTATTGACAAAATACTGCTTTTTGTGCTATAATACTTGAAAAGGGCAAAGGAAACCTTGCTCTTGGCGCAAAACGGTCTTACAACGCAAACGAAAGGGGCAACCGAATCAATGGAGATTGCTATTATCGCACACGACCTCAAAAAAGAATTGATGACGCAGTTTTGTATCGCTTATTGCGGAATTTTGAGCAAGCATAATCTTTGTGCCACCAATATCACCGCAAAGTACATTTCCGAGGCAACGGGGTTGGAGATCGAGCGTCTTCTGGCTGGTATGCAGGGCGGAAAGCAGCAGATCGCATCCCGCATCTCCTGCAATGAGATCGACGTGCTTCTGTACTTCAAGGACACCCGTCCCGATGCAAAATCCGACGACGTTGAAACGGAGCTCTTGCGCCTGTGCGACCTTTATAACGTTCCCGTTGCTACCAACATTGCCACCGCCGAGGTGATCGTCACCGCTTTGGACAGAGGCGATTTGGATTGGAGAGAGGTTATGAATCCTCGCTCCGCCTACAATCTCAAAAAGAGAGAAAAGCAAGGCGGCATCGTCTGACACCGCCAACGAAACAGATATGTCCTTTACTTCACCGTGCCTACAGAGAGAGACTGCTTCCCATGGGATTCGCTGCAAGGTCTTGTCACGAGGGTAGGGGGTACCACTGTTTTGCAACAACCACATATTAAAATGAGTAAAACGTCCGGGTGGAACCGTGCGGAATTAATCCACACCCCGAACAGGCAATGTCCTGTGGGGTGTGGCTTTTATTTTATCAAATATTTTCTTTAACAAGAAAGGAATATAGCTATGAAGATTCAAATTCAAGATCAAGTCAGGGAATATGATTCCCCCGTAACGGTGTACGATGCGGCAAAGGATATGGAGCTTGTATCCAGAGCCGTGATCGGTGCACAGATTGACGGCAAGACCGTTGCATTGACACAGGAGCTGACTGCCGATACCTCTGTGAAGCTCTTGACCTTTGCAGATGAAGCGGGCAAGCATCTGTTCCGTCATACCGCCTCCCACATTTTGGCGCAGGCAGTGAAAAGATTGTACCCGAGCGCCAAATTGACCATTGGTCCCGCCGTGGAGAACGGATTTTATTACGATATCGATTCCGAAATTTCCTTTACCCCCGATGCACTCAAAGCATTGGAGGGAGAGATGAAAAAGATCGTCAAGGAAAATTTGAAGATCGAACGGTTCGAGCTGCCCCGCAAGGAGGCGATCGCACTGATGCAGGAAAAGGAAGAGCCTTACAAGGTGCAATTGATCGAGGAGCTTCCCGAGGACGCCGTGATCAGCTTCTACCGCCAGGGCGAATTTGTGGATCTCTGCGCAGGTCCGCACCTCTTTACCACGGGCGCCGTCAAGGCGTTCAAGCTGACCCAATGCACGGGCGCATATTGGAAGGGGGATCAGAAGAATAAGATGCTCCAACGAATCTACGGTATCGCATTCCCCTCCAAGGAGGAGCTCAATGCCTACGT
>JAFTMU010000335.1 GCA_017452215.1 Clostridia bacterium | reverse complement strand
TGCCAATCCTCTGCCCCTGCGCTTCCAAGGGATCTGGGACAGCTCAAAGCATCTGTTGGACGGCGGCGCTCCCTATTCGGAGGGACTTTACGAGGACATCTCCAAGATCCAATGTGCAGGATACTATTGGAACCGTGACGCTTCCTGGCAGGAGATCCTTGGCGAATACGTCAACTACGAGTACTCCAAGGACGTGATCGAGGACACCCTGGAGCTGATGCTTTGCATCGAGCGCAATCATACGCACGTTGGAAACGGAGAAACCCCCGAGCTTGCTTATGCTCTCAAGGGCGGCGAGCTTGCAAGAAGCATTGACGCACGCCTTAGCGAAAAGGCAAAAACGAATTGGAGATGGAGAATTCTCTATATCCGTGCCATCCTGGACGAAAAGCGCTACGCAGCTTTGGAAACCGCTTACATAGGCGACCCCAAGAGGATCAAGCGCTTCTCGCTCTTCTCGGGCGACCTGTTGATTGAGGATGCGGAAGCGCAATCCATGTTTGCGGAGCTGCAAAGATACAATCACAGTGTACCCGCCAACGGCGCCAATCACTTTACCCTTCCCCCCTTGGGCGGAACCGCTCACCGGGAAGAAATTTAATAAAAGGAAAGCAGAGAGACGAAAAATCTCTCTGTTTTTTTTTAAATCTATTGCTTTTTCCGAAAAAATCCTTTATAATAGATATAAGCAGTTGGAATTCCACCGCTTATAAAAACAAAGGAGACCGATATGCAATACACGGATTATATCAACGCACTGCGAAACGCCAACACTCCCGTGCGCAAGAAAATGGAAAAGAAAGGCACCGTCAAGGTGGGCGTAGTGGAGGCTACCCCCATCGTTTGGCAGGATCGCCTGCTCCGCTTTGAATGGGTCCGTTCCGCAGATTGGGGCGACGGTCATGACGACCGCAAGGAAGGCTACTACCATTTTGTAGACATGGAGACCGAAGAAGAGGTTGGTGTTCCCTTTGCCCATGCTCACGCCTTTGGTTGCGCCTACTCGGAGGACGGCGTGATGTACGCTCATGGCGTCAGAGGCAATGCAGGAAAAACAAACATTATCGACGTTTACTACTCCCGAGATCTGATCCACTGGGAAAGTAAGACTGCCATCACCCTTCCTGAGGGTATGGAGGTATACAACACCTCGGTGTGCAATGATGACGACGGATACGCTATGGCGATCGAGGTAGCAGGTGACAAGGAGCTTCTTGGGGGTATTTACACCATCATCTTTGCAAAATCCAAGAACCTCTTTGATTGGGAGGTGCTCCCCATCGACCGCCACATCTATCTCAAGGAGCGGTATGCGGCTTGTCCCTCCATTCGCTATTTTGACGGCTTTTATTACATGGTGTACTTGGAGATCTGCCCTCTGTTCCGTCTGTTCCCCTACATCGTGCGCACCAAGGATTTTGAGACCTTTGAGCCCGGGCTGATCAATCCCTTCATGGTCACCGACAACGACGACAAAAAGGTCCTCCACCCCGAGCACTTCACCAAGGAAGAATTGGATCTGATTGCTACCTCGGGCGACAACAACAACAGTGACGTGGATTTTTGCGAATATCACGGAAAAACAGTGATCCTTTACAGCTGGGGCAATCAAATGGGACGGGAATTTTTGGCTTGCGCCGAATACGACGGCGGCTTAAAGGAATTTTTGGAGTCCTTCTTCTGATGGCAAGTCATGACCACCAGCCGTGCTGGTGGCTTGCACAAGCCCCCTTGGGGCATTTCACACGCTGAGCCTATAGGCTCGTCGAATGATCCTCCACTTGCGGAAGTTGCCCCACTGCCACAGATGTGGCAACTATCCTTTAGCCT
>JAFTMU010000043.1 GCA_017452215.1 Clostridia bacterium | reverse complement strand
GAAACAATCCCGACAACGGCGGTTTTGCGATTGTAGCGGGACTGGAGCAGGTGGTGGAATACATCAAGGATCTGCATTTTGACGAGGACGATATTGCCTTCCTGCGCACCAAAAATTGCTTTTCGGAGGGCTTTTTGGCGTTCTTGCGGGATTTCAGATTCCGCGGAGACATCTGGGCCATTCCCGAAGTCACCGTGGTGTTCCCCGGGGAACCCTTGATGATCGTGCGCGGACGTGCCATTGAAGCACAGTTTATTGAAACCTACGTGCTGATGATGATCAACCACCAGTCGCTGATCGCCACCAAGGCCGCACGTCTGACCAGAGCCGCAAAGGGCAGAGCCATCAGCGAATTCGGCTCCCGCCGTGCGCAGGGTGCTGATGCGGCAATGCTTGGAGCACGTGCGGCATATATCGGCGGCTGTGGTGCTCCTGCCTGCACTATCACCGACGAGATCTACGGCGTTCCCGCAACGGGCACCATGGCGCACTCCTGGGTGCAGATGTTCGACACGGAGTACGAGGCGTTTAAGACCTACTGTGAGATCTATCCCAACAATGCAACGCTTTTGGTAGACACCTATAACGTCATCGAATCGGGAATCCCCAACGCCATCAAGGTGTTTAACGAGGTCCTGGCACCCAAGGGCATTCGTA
The DNA here is from genome assembly GCA_017452215.1 of Clostridia bacterium. GTDB lineage: Bacteria > Bacillota > Clostridia > Oscillospirales > CAG-272 > UMGS1865. The sequence goes on along the minus strand of JAFTMU010000043.1, from coordinate 1,850 downwards.
AGTGCGGCATTCGCATCGATTCGGGAGATATTACGTATCTGACCAAAAAGGTGCGCAAGATGCTGGACGATGCGGGTTGGACCGAATGCAGGATCATCATTTCCAACTCCTTGGACGAATACATCATTCGGGAATTGATCCGTCAGGGCGCTGAGGTAGATGCCTTTGGCGTGGGCGAGAGATTGATCACTGCAAAGAGCGATCCTGTGTTTGGCGGAGTATATAAGCTTTGCGCTGTGGAAAAGAACGGGGAGATCGTTCCCAAGATCAAGATCAGCGAGAACGTGGGAAAGATCACCACACCCCACTTTAAAAAGGTGTACCGCCTGCGTGGTAGAGACACGGGCAAGGCAGAGGCGGATCTGATCTGCGTATGGGACGAGACGGTAGACGATACGAAGCCCATTGAGCTTTTTGACCCCGACCACACCTGGAAGCGTAAGATTCTGGAGAACTACACGGCAACGGAATTGTTGGTTCCTGTGTTCAAAAACGGAAAGCAGGTGTATCAGCTGCCTGCGCTGACCGAGATACGTGAGCATTGCCAAGAGGAGATTGAGGGCATGTGGGACGAGGTCCGTCGGTTCAGCAATCCCCATAACTACTACGTGGACCTTTCGCAAAAGCTTTGGGATATCAAGCACGAGATGCTCAAAGCAAAGGGCGCCATTCATAATCAATAAAAAAACAGACGTCGGTAGGGCATTGCTTTACCGGCGTCTTTCGTCGTTTTTTTAACAAAGAAAAAAGCAAAAAAGCGAATATTTTTTCAAAAAAGCTATTGGAATTTTTATATTGCTATGTTATAATATATATAAGTATATTCTCTTTACAGACAAAAAACTGCGGAGGCGTTGCCATGGATGGAATCCTGTATATCTGGGATCAGATTTGCAAATGGTTTATGCAATACGTCGTCGAGCCTATGATGCACATTGGCTGGCGGGATATTATTGATATTCTTTTGTTGGCAACCCTTTTGTTTGCCGTTTATCGCTTTACCCGAAACCGTCGGGCAGGCAGGGTGACCATCGGTCTTTTGCTGGTAATCTTTGTGGGGACGATCGTGCGTGCCTTGGATCTCAAGGCTTTGACGTACATTACCGATCTGTTTGCGGTTGCGGCGTTCTTCTGTATCGTTGTTATTTATCAGCCCGAGATCAGAGACGCCTTGGAGCGCATCGGAAATTTCAAATTTCTCAATCCCGGCAGCGACTCGCTCCCCAAAAAGCACTATGCACTTGCCAAATCCGTAGCCGATGAGGTGGTGGATGCGGTGGAAAAGATGTCCGAGAGCAAAACAGGCGCCTTGATCGTGTTTGAGGGCTTGACAAAGCTTGGCGATCATATGGGAAGCGGAAAGATCGTTGATGCCCGTGTGACCTCTCACCTTTTGCAGAATATTTTTTATGACAAGGCTCCCTTGCATGACGGCGCTTTGATCATTCGCAATATGCGCATTCATTCTGCCAGCTGTGTTCTTCCTTCCACAAAGGGAGATTTGGATTTTGGACGTATGGGAACCCGCCACCGTGCAGCGGTCGGTGTTACCGAGGTCAGTGACGCCTTGGCATTGATGGTTTCCGAGGAGACGGGAACGGTCTCTGTGGCGCAGGACGGAAAGCTCCTTAGAGGAGTGGATGCGGAAACCCTCAGAGATATTTTGATGACCTATCTTGCGGGAAGATTGTATCTCCGTGTCAAGAGGGGCGTCCATGTGGATCATTTTGACGGCGTCCCCGTTTTGCGCCGAAACTACACGGATGAGGACAGGAAGGCGGCAGAGCCTGCCGTGGAGCAGGAGTCTGACCTTTCGCAAATGAGCATCTCCTTTACCGAGCAAGCAGCTG
>JAFTMU010000334.1 GCA_017452215.1 Clostridia bacterium | reverse complement strand
TTACGAAAAACGATTGCTACCGCTATGCGGCGTTGCGTAATATTCTTTACCGCAAGGGTAAGACCACAGAGGTTTTGGCAAGCTATGAGCCCTTTACCGCCATGTTCAGTGAATGGTGGAAGCAGCTCTACGGCGAAAGCGAGGGAAAGGATCAAAAGGGAATTTTCCCCGCATCCGTCATTTTCTCCACCGACCTTCACTCCTTGGGGCAGTTCATTCAGGATGGAACCAGAACCATCTTTGAAACGGTTATTGACGTAGCTGATACCGGCGCTTCCTTTGAAATTCCCAACGATCCCGCCAATATTGACGGTCTGAATTTTCTCTCCGGCATGGATCTCAATGATGTGAAGAAGAAGGCGATGGAGGGAACTATTTTGGCGCACGTAGATGGCGGTGTTCCCAATCTTGTTTTGGAGGTCAGCGAAAGAACTCCCTTTGTTTTGGGCGAGTTGATCTATTTCTTCGAGCTGGCATGCGCAATTTCGGGTTATCTTCTCAGTGTCAACCCCTTCAATCAGCCGGGTGTGGAATCCTACAAAAAGAACATGTTTGCACTGCTTGGAAAGCCCGGATACGAGGATCTCCGTGCTTCCTTGGAAGAAAGACTGAAAAACTGAATCTTTTTTGAAAAAATATAAAATTATATCCAAAAAAGCACTTGACTTTACTTCCAAAATTTGTTATAATGGATACACGGGAACCGAACAAACAGATTCGTCCCGGGATTCTGGAGGTTATTGAATATGTTAAAGTTAATTATCGGCGTTAAAGGTACCGGAAAAACCAAGACCTTGATCAATCTGGTCAACGGCGCTCTTGAAGTGACCAAGGGCGATGTTGTTTGCGTTGAAAAGGGCACCCAGCTGAGATACGATATCAAGCCTGCTGCAAGACTTGTAAATGCAGACGAATATATGATCACCGATGCACAGTCGCTCTATGGCTTTGTTGCAGGTATTCTTGCAAGCAATCACGACGTGACCGATCTTTTCATTGACGGCACTCTGCGCATTTGTCAGCGTGATATGCAGGCGTTTGATAATTTGCTCGTTGAGCTTGAAAAGCTGTTGGAGAAGATCAACATCAACCTCGTTATGACAGTTTCCATGCCCATCGACAACGCTTCGGACATCGTCCGCAAGTATGCTGAATAATTTATTTTCATAAAAAAACCGCAGTTCTGTGTGGATGCATGAGCAGAACTGCGGCTTTTTGTAGATTATACGAAAGGAGCGGTCGGTTGCATGATTCTCATCATTGCCGAAAAGCCCAGCCTTGCCCGTAATATTGCAGCCGGTATCGGCTCCATGAAGCAGCGCCAAGGGTACCTGGAGGGCGAAAACTATATCATCACGTGGGCATTTGGACACCTGTTTTCTCTTTGCGACATCGAAGCTTACGGAGAGAGGAAAGAGGAGAACGTGCGTTGGAGCATGGAAAATCTTCCTTGCTTTCCCGCAGAGTTCCGCTTTGAATTACGGCGGGGAAGCGATAAAAAAGTAGATAGCGGTGTGGCAAGGCAATTTGAGGTCATTCGCTCACTTTGCAATCGTCCCGACGTGGATACCATTGTCAACGCAGGAGACGCTGACCGTGAGGGAGAGATTATCGTCCGACTTTGCGTCAACCATGCCCTGAATGGAGAAAAATCTCTCAAACGGCTCTGGCTGCCCGATCAAACGCCGCAAACCGTGGCAAAGGCGCTGACCGAAATGAAGGACTCTGCCGAATATAACAGCCTCGCCTCCGAGGGCTTTGCCCGTACCTATATCGATTGGCTCTACGGTGTTAACCTCACCCGTTACGCCACCCTCAAAACGGGGACGCTGTTGCGTGTGGGACGGGTCATCGTTCCTATCGTCAAAGCAATCTACGACCGTGATATGTCAATCCGCAATTTCGTTCCCGGAAAGTATTTTGCCATGCTCAGCAAGGAAATGACCAACGGCGAGGTAGTCGAACTCCTTTCCAAAAACAAATTCGAGCAGGACGAGTATGCCAAGGCACAGGCAATGTGCGAGCTTTACAATCGCACGGGAGCAGTGGTCACGGGGGTTAAGAATAAAAAGGATACACTTTTTGCAGGAAAGCTTTTTTCTCTTTCCAAGCTGCAAAACGCTTTGAGCAAAAAATATAAGATGTCCATGCAGGAAAGCCTTGACATCGTGCAGGGACTCTATGAAAAAGGCTACTTGACCTATCCCCGTACTAACTCCGAGTATCTGGCTACCGCCGAAAAGGATAAGATACGACAGATCCTTGCCAACTGCGCCAAGCTTGGCTACCCCGTCAAATTCAAGGATCAAAAATCTATTTTTGACGATAGCAAGATCGAGTCTCACTCAGCCCTGACCCCCACTTATAAGATCCCGAACAAAAGCCAGCTCACCGAGCGGGAAATGCAGGTCTATTCCACGGTGTTCCGTCGCTTCGTAGCGGTCTTTTGCGCCGAGGATTGCATCGTTTCCCGTACCGAGATCACCATCGCCGTGGGAGATTTGGAGACATTTACCCTCAAGGGTATGGTCGTTTTGGAAAAGGGATGGACAAAGTACGACGATTTCAACCAAAAGGACAAGGTACTCCCGTCTCTCAATAAAGGGGATGCGGTTAATATCGATTTCAAACCCACCGAAAAGGAGACCACACCGCCCAAGCACTACACGGTCGAAACCTTGAATAATTACCTCAAAAATCCCTTCAAGGATGAAAAAAAGGCGGCAAAGGAAGCCGCCGAGGCAGAGGAAGCCGTGGAGAGCACTGATGATGCCGAGGATTACCGTGCTATCTTTGAAGGCTTGGAGCTTGGCACCGAGGCGACCCGCACAGGGATCATCGATAACGCCCGCAAGAGCGGTTATATCGAGCTGAAAAAGGACGTGTATACCATTCTGCCGGGGGGAGAGTTCCTCATTCAAGCGCTGACACAGATGCAGATTACCATGGATAAGTACAAGACCTCACAGTTAGGTCAAGCGCTGAAAAAGGTTTACCGTGGCAGCATGACCGTGGAGGAAAGTGTTGCGCTTGCGCAAAAAGAGATCCAAGAGGTCTTTGATAAAAAAGCAGACGCCAACCTCTCCTTGGACAGCGAAACGGGATTTTTCGGAGACGTGGTTGCCAAATGTCCGCTTTGCGGTAAGGACGTCAAACGCCGCCGCTCCTTCTATGGATGTGAAGGGTACAAGGAAGGATGCAAGTTTTTGGTCAACATTTCCATCTGCCAAAGAGTCATTTCCGTAGCGAATCTCAAGCTTTTGTGTGAAACGGGAAAGACAGCTGTCATCCAAGGCTTTGTTTCCAACCGCACCAAAAAGACCTTCGATGCCGCACTGAAGCTGGAAAACAGCAGGGCAGTATTTGATTTCGAAAGCCGTGAGTCCGCCCGTCCCAAGCAAGATCTTCCCATTTGGGACGGCGAGGGCGCACCGCTTCCCGAACCGCCTCCGGGGTATTAAATTGGCGTTGTGTCCGTAGGTCACAACGCATCGATATTCGCCTGCGGCGATCGAGATGCACTTCGTGCTCGATATGTCCTTGCGGACTCGATATGTGCTTCGCACAAGATGTTACAGGCGAATAATCATATCGAGTTCGACCAGGGGAGAATATATCGAATTTGCCGCAAGGCAATATATCGAGCTGAGCGTAGCGAAGCATATCGACAAAAACAATACTTTCACATTTATCCTAAGAAAGCAGTGTATGTAAGAAGGACAGAGAACGTAAAAATTCT
>JAFTMU010000333.1 GCA_017452215.1 Clostridia bacterium | reverse complement strand
GCTCCGTGCAGCGTTCTTCCCGAGGAGGTGGGAATGTATCGGGATCTGGATATGGTGGTGCTTTGCAACGAGAATACCGCAAGCGCCGCAGAGGTGTTTGCCTCGTCGCTCAGAGACCACATGCAGGTTCCCGTCATTGGAGCCGTGACCTACGGAAAGGGCATTATGCAACGCACCTTTTCTCTTGCTTCTCTTACCTATGGGGCATACAAGGGATATATCAAAATGACGGTATATGCTTACGTGACCGAGAGCGGTGTGACCTATCACGAGGTGGGGATCGTGCCCGACCGTGAGGTTGCTCTCTCGGAGGAAGCAAAGCAATACAGCGTCTATCTGCTTCCCGAGGAGCTGGACGATCAGCTCAAGGCGGCGCTTGCAACGTTTGAAAATTGATTACTATTATTTATTCATTATAAGGAGAAAAAATCATGTCTAAGGGAAAACAAATGCTTTATACACAACAGGGCTACCAGGAATTGGTGGATGAGCTCTATCGCCGCACACACGAGGAAAGAGAAAAGATCAAGAACGATATTGCAGTTGCACGTTCCTTCGGTGACCTTTCCGAGAACTCGGAGTACGATGAGGCAAGAAACGATCAGGCAAAGAACGAGGCTCGCATTAAGGAATTGGAGGAGCTGATCGAGAATGCCGTGATCCTGGACGAATCCAACATCGATACCAGCGTGGTGAGCCTTGGCTCCTCTGTCAAGATCCTGAATCTGGATATGAACGCAGAGTTCGTTTACGATCTGGTGGGCTCTAACGAGTCCGATCCTATGAAGGGAAAGATCTCGGATCAATCGCCCATCGGCTCTGCTTTGATCGGCAAGCGGGCAGGGGATACCGTATCTGTTGAGGTTCCCAACGGAACCGTGAGCATGAAGGTCTTAGAGGTTTCCAGAACACAGGCGTAAAAATATGGGGCGACTGCGGTGTGCGTCGCCCCTTTTTCAAAAAGGAGAATGGCTTTGGAAGAAAAGAACAAACGAAGAGACGAAAAGCTTGCGGGCGGGGAGATTGCGATGCCCCACAACCGTCCCGAGTGGTTGGAAAAGGCACTGAAATGGCTGGATAATTTTTGGTATCACTACAAATGGACCGCTTTGATCACGCTCTTTTTTGTTGTTACCTTTGCGGTCTGCTTTGTGCAGTGCTCGACCCGCACCACATCTGATTCCCATATTGCCTTTGCCGACGGGGCGGAGCTTGGCGAGGCGGAACGTGCCTCGGTGGAGCAGGTGCTTTCCCTTTTGTCAAACGACACCTTTGGGGAGGAGGCGTTTTCCATTGGATTTACCTCCTACACCTTTTTTGACGAGGAGGAGCTGCGAGCGCTTTATACCTATACCGATCCCGACACGGGAAAGGAGGAGTTTGATAACTATGGGTATCAGCTGGCGAAAAATGCCAACAGCGGTCGGTACGATTCCTTTGGGGACTACGTAATGACGGGGGAATGCGTCATCTGGCTGGTGGACCCTTACGTGTACGAGTATAAGCTCAGATCCACGCTTGCAGTGCCGTTGGAGCAGACCTTTGGAGATAGAGAGATTGATGGGGCGTACGACGACAATGCGATCCGCTTGGGGGATACGGCACTGTACAAGCATTACAAGGCGTTACAGGTACTACCGGAG
>JAFTMU010000332.1 GCA_017452215.1 Clostridia bacterium | reverse complement strand
TTCGTCAATCTGGATGAGGAGCGCCTCACTGCCGCAAAGCAGCTTTTGACGGTGCTTTCGGGAAGCTATCAGATCGTTTACATGGTCTGCCATACCGAGAGGGAGTAAATCATGCAAACAAACGAAAAAACATTGGGACTGTATTTGCACGTTCCGTTTTGCCGAAGCAAGTGCCTGTACTGCGATTTTTGCTCCTTGCCCAATTGCGGGGAGGAGACAGTGGGGGGCTACGTTCACGCGCTGTGTCGGGATCTTCGGGACAAAAGTCCAGCCTGCCGTGACTATACGGTGGATACCGTTTATTTCGGCGGCGGAACGCCCACGTATCTTTCTGTAGGACAGTTAGAGCGCATCATGCAAGAGATAGGAGACTGCTATCGCATCTCGGGGAACGCCGAGATCACGGCGGAATGCAACCCCGCAACGGGAAATCGGGAGACCTTCCGCCAAATGCGCACCATGGGCTTCAACCGACTCAGCATTGGCTTGCAAAGCGTACATGAAAGGGAATTGAAGGCATTGGGACGCATTCATTCCTTTGGGGATTTTTGCCGCACGTGGGAGGATGCCCGCCGGGCAGGCTTTGAAAATCTGAGCGTGGATCTGATGTCGGGGATCCCCGAGCAAACGCCCGAGTCATGGGAGGAGAGCTTGCGACAGGTTCTGCGCCTCACCCCCGAGCACGTTTCCGCCTACGGCTTGATCATCGAGGAGGGAACGCCCTTTGCCAAACGGGAAAAAACGCTTGTCCTCCCCGACGAGGAGAGTGCCCGAGAGATGTATTTTTCGGGCATCGAAATCCTTGCCACCCAGGGAATCCTGCAATACGAGATCAGTAATTTTGCAAAAAAGGGTATGAATCCCGCCACAACCTCAAATACTGGAGCTGTGATGAGTATTTGGGCTTTGGAGCGGCGGCGTATTCGGATTTTGCGGGGGAGCGGTTTGGCAATTCCCGTGACGTACTCTCGTATATTGCGGGAAAGGATATCACCGAGGAGCGGGAGCGTCCCGACAGGGAGGAGCGACTCCGAGAGTATTTAATGCTCCGCCTGCGTCTGTGCGAGGGGATCGATAGCGCCGCTATGCGGGAGCGCTTCGGGACGTCCCTCGAGGAGCTTTGCCCAAAGACCGTAGAAAAGCATCTTGCTCTTGGGCTTCTGCAAAAAAACGACCACGGCTACGCATTTACCAAGGAGGGCTTTTACGTGAGCAACACGCTGCTTTGTGAGCTTTTGGATTTCTGATTGGATCCTTGCATTGAAAAAATAAAAAAAGCTCTTGACAAGCGGCGCTCTTTCGTGTAAAATGAAAGCAGAAAAAATCTCATTAAAAAAAGGAATAAGGCTATGAACGAAAAAGACAACGAACGTGAATTTTACACATTGGTAGACGAGGACGGCGCCGAGATCGAATTTGAAAAGATCGGCGAAGCAGAGCTTGGCGGCGTTACCTATTTTGCAATGATCCCTGCCGAGGCAGCAGACGAGACCGATGACGGCGGATTTTGTGAATACGTAGTCCTGCGCTTGGAAAAGGATGAAAACGGCGAGGATTCTCTGGTCACGGTAGACGATGATGACGAGTTTGATAACGTGGCAGATATGTTTGACGATATGTTCTCCGAGGAGATCGACTACGACGCAAAATAATTGAATATTTCCTGCTTAGCTCGTGATAATCGGTGATACGTGAACCCACAATCGATTAAAGGAGCCCAAATGACGCAGTGGTTTGCAGACCTCCCTTTGGCATGCACCGATTGACTTGTCTCGGCTGTCAAAGGATGTTGGGAGCAGTAAAGCTCGGATGCGGGCACCGCCCTGGCTTACAGGGTTCCAGCTACCCGATTACACGGCTCGGCGGGGTTTTAAATGGGGCTGACTCAAATTTTCATTTGAGTCAGCCCCAATCTTCTATTATCCCCTTCGGAACGCCTTTATTGCATCCTCGGGGGAGGAGGAAATGACCATCAATACGTAATTGCCGCAAACCGTTACACTGCCCGAATCGCAGACCTCGGCGTATTCACTTCCCCGCCAATAGGAACGGACGGTTTCCAAGCGCCCAAAACACAGCTGTGCCACCGCATCGCAGTCCGCACGGCTTGCGCAGGCAAATACGGCGATCTCAAAGGGATGGGAAAAGGAAAGATAGAGCGCTCCCTGCGTCACGTTCTCCAAGGCAGGCGGGAGAGTGGAGGAGCGAAAGAGTGTGGCAAGATGCTCCTGTGAGAGCTTCTTCCAACCCTTTTTCAATGGCTCCGAAAGCAGATATTTTTGTCCTGCGGGCAGTGCCGCCTCCGTGCGGCACATTTCCTCCAACGCAAGGTCAAGCTCCTTGTGAGAGGAGCAGGAGGCGCACAAAGGCAGGCAGACCGCACAAAGTAAAAGAATCAGGCACAGAGACTTTTTCATAACAGCTCCTTTGCAACAGATGGATGCATCATTTTATGCAGAGAAGCGAATGGGTATGATTTATTATATGAATCAATTGTTAACAATCCACGGCGAATGTAGACAATCTTTCTTTTTTGTGGTATAATAATTTGGTATGAAATGTCCGATTTTGGATTGGAAGGTAGGGGAGCGAAATGAGACCGCTTTTTGATATGCACTGTCATATGCTCTGCAACGTGGACGACGGCGCCAAAACGCCCGATATCATGTTTGCCATGCTGGAGGCGGCGTATGAGGACGGTGTGCGTGCTCTGTGTCTGACACCCCATTATTCTCCCTATCTGTTCGGTGACACCTTTTCAAAATCCGAGCGTTCCTTTGCGCTGCTGTCGGACTACGTGGCGAAAAATCACCCCGATATGCGTCTGTTTCTGGGACACGAGCTGGGATACCATCACGGGTGCATCACAGCGTTGGAGAACGGGAAATGCCGTACGGTGGCAGGGAGCCGATACGTGCTGGTGGATTTTCCCGAAAAGGTCAACTTTTTTGAATTGAGCAATGCCATGAAGCAGCTGCGCAGCATGGGCTTTCAGCCAATTCTGGCGCACGCCGAGCGTTACCGCTGTCTCTCCTCCAAGTTTGATTGGATCCGCTCCTTTGTGGAGGACGGGGGCGTGGTGCAGATCAATGCTTCCTCCGTCATGGGGTCTTGGGGCTTGCTTGCCAAAATGCAATGGAAAAAGCTTTTGCGTCTGGGGCTTGTGCACCTGATATGCAGCGATGCGCATAACATGGATTCCCGTCCCCCAAGAATGAGTGTGTGCATGGAGTATCTCCAAAAGCATTGCTCGGAGGGGACGATCCGCCGCTTGACGTGGGAAAATGCCTGGCAGATCGTGCAGGATCTGCCCATCTGACGGCGTAAAAAAGAGATAAATCACAAGAGGAAAGGAAAAAACATGGAAGAAAAAACGACAGGTGTGGAAATTCGGGTCAATGACCTATGGTTGATTTTGAAGCGCTGCTGGTGGCTGATGCTGGCAGTGCTGGTCGTCGTTTTTGCAGTGGTGTATCTGTTTATCACCGGCAATCACGAGGACGAATATACCGCTACCGCCACCGTTTGGGCGATGAATATGCCCGGTACGGGGGGCGTGGCGACCTCGGACGTTTCCATCGGTACTTCTCTGATCAACGACTATAAGCAGCTCATCACCACGCAAGGGGTCCTTGAGGAGGTCATCGAAAAGGAGAGCCTGGCAGCGCTTTCTCCCGCAAAGCTAGCGTCCATGATCAGCATCTCTCACCAGACCAACACCCGTGTCATGTACGTATCGGTCACGTCGGCATCACCGCAGAGTGCGCAAAAGATCGTCAATTCCTTGGTGGACGTGTTCTGCGACCGACTCAATGCAAAACATAACGGCCCCGACGAGGATGCAAAGGATCTTGTCACCGTTTGGGACGAGGCAGAGGAGCCCATCGTGCCCTCCAACCGTGTTTCCATTTTGCAAATCGCCCTCATTGCCTTTGTGTGCGCTCTGGCAGTGTACGGTGTGTACTTCGTTCTGTATTTGATGGACGATAAGATCAATACCGCCGAGGACGTAGAAAAATATCTCGGCGTCAGCATGCTTGGCGTGATTCCCAACCGCCAGGATGCCACCCGACGGGGCCGCAGAGGGGGCTATTACGGCTACTCTGAGGGAACGAGAAAGGGTGTAAATACCAACAGTAACGGGAGGAACGTATGAGCAAAAGAATCATAGAGCTGCAGGTGGACGAGCAGATCGCCTCCAACTATTTCATCCGTGAGGCGTTCAACACACTGCGGGCAAATATCCTTTTTTCGGGCAAGGACGTCAAGGTGATCATCGTCACCAGCTGCTTCGCCCACGAGGGAAAATCCTCGGTCTCCTTTGATCTGTGCCACAATCTTGCCAAATCCGGTAAGAAGGTGCTTTTGGTGGATGCCGATCTTCGTACAACGGTGATGGTCAGCAGATATAACAAGGAGAGAGGTATGTTCGGCTTGAGCCAGATTCTCTCGGGACAAGTGGAGGCAGAAAATGCCGTTTACGGAACCGACGTTGAAAATTTTGATATCGTATTCTCAGGACCTTATCCGCCCAATCCCACGGAGCTTGTGGGCAGCCCCGCCTTTAAGGAATTTTTGGATTCCCAAAGGGACGCCTACGATTACATTATCGTAGATGCGCCGCCTCTCGGTCTTGTGATCGATGCGGCGGTGATGTCGGGTGCTTGCGACGGTGCTGTTCTCGTGGTCAATATCGGACACGTCAAGTACCGTACGGCGCAGGGCGTCAAGTCTCAGCTGGAAAAGAGCGGATGCAAGATCTTGGGTGTCGTTCTTAACCAAGTGGACCGAAAGAGAAGCATCAGAGCGGAAAACTCTTACTATTCGGCGTATTCTTCCTATGAGCACGGTCGTGAGGTTGCTCTCCGCACGGGGGCGCAGTCGCCGTCCCGTCCCGCTTCGACGGGGGGGGTACAAAAGGCAGCACAGCCCATGCGCCGTCCTACGGGAAGCGCACCCACGGGTACCAATCCCGCCAATCGCCAAACGAAGACTCCCGGCGAGAAAAACAATCAATAAAATCAGGACTCGGGGAGTCGGCGTCAATGCGTCGGCTCTCCTTTCTTTTGGGAATGCGTTGGTGCTGAAAAAGTCGCAAAAGGACAAACTAAATATTGACAAGCGTTCAGGAATATGCTATAATGATACTCTGAGATCAAAGGAGAAAGGAGCGCAATATGGCAAAGGTCAAATGGAAGGGCGGGGCATTGCTTTCCCCCGTGCCGCCAACGATGGTCACCTGCTCCCACGGGGGCAAGGATAACGTCTTTACCGTGGCTTGGACGGGAATTACAAACACCGTTCCGCCAAAAACCTATATCTCGGTGCGCCCTTCAAGGCACTCCTATCAAATGATCAAGGAGAGCGGCGAGTTCGCCATCAACCTGACCACCGCATCCCTTGTCCGTGCGGCAGATTCCTGTGGCGTATACACAGGCAAAAAGGTGGATAAATTTGAGCGATGTAAGCTGACAAAGGCGGCGACAAGCGAGATTTCTTGCCCCATTCTTGCGGACAGTCCCCTTACCTTAGAATGTCGGGTAACGGATATCATTTCCCTGGGCTCCCACGATATGTTCCTTGCCGATATCGTGGCGATCGACGTTGAGGAGGGGCTCATCGGCAAGGACGGCAAGCTCCGCTTGGAGAAGGCGGATCTGGTGGCTTACGCTCACGGCGATTATTTCGAGCTTGGCAAAAAGCTGGGTAGCTTTGGCTATTCCGTGGCAAAAAAGAAAAAGCCGAGCGCTAAAAGGAGATAACAATCATGCAACTGTATAATTCACTTACCAGAACCAAGGAAGAATTCATCCCCCACGAGGCAGGCAAGGTCAGCATGTATACCTGCGGCCCCACCGTGTACCACTTTGCTCACATCGGCAATCTGCGTACCTATATCATGGAGGATATTCTGGACCGCTATTTGCGCTACACGGGCTACGACGTGACCCGTGTTATGAACATCACCGACGTGGGACACCTCACCTCCGATGCCGATACGGGCGAGGATAAGATGCTCAAGGGCGCAAAGAGAGAAAAAAAGACGGTCATGGAGATCGCACAGTTCTATACCGATAAATTCTTCGAGGATTGCAAGGCGCTCAACATCCGCCGCCCCGAGGTGGTGGAGCCTGCAACCTCCTGCATTGATGAGTTTATCCGTGTCATTGAGTCCCTGATGGAAAAGGGCTATGCCTACGAGGCAGGCGGCAACATCTATTTCGATACCTCCAAGCTCCGCCAATACTACGTGTTCCACAACTTTGAGGAGGAGGATCTGGCAGTAGGTGTCCGTGACGGCGTCGAGGCAGATTCCAATAAGCGGAACAAGGCGGATTTCGTGCTCTGGTTCACCAAATCCAAGTTTGACGATCAGGAGCTCAAATGGAACAGCCCTTGGGGAGTTGGTTACCCCGGCTGGCACATCGAGTGCTCCTGCATCAGCATGAAGCACTTGGGCGAGCATCTCGATATTCACTGCGGTGGCATCGATAACGCCTTCCCCCACCATACCAACGAGATCGCTCAATCCGAGGCGTTCTTGGGACACAAGTGGTGCAATTATTGGTTCCACGTCCTGCATCTGAATACCAATTCGGGCAAGATGAGCAAATCCAAGGGCGAGTTTTTAACCGTATCCCTTTTGACCGAAAAGGGCTACGATCCCATGGTCTACCGCTTCTTCTGCCTGCAATCCCACTACCGCAAGTCCTTGGTGTTCTCTTGGGAGAACATGGATAACGCCCGCTTGGCGTATGATAAGCTCATCGCCCGCATCGCATCCCTCAAAGCAGAGGGAGAGATCGATCAGACCGCATTTGACGAACAAAAGGCGGCGTTTATGCGTGTGTTGGATAACGACCTTAACACCTCCTTGGCAGTGACCGCTATCTACGATGTGCTCAAAGCAAAGACCAATGATGCTACCAAGCTGGCACTGCTTGCCGACTTTGACCGTGTCCTTTGCTTGAACCTGATCGAGAACGCCGAGAAAAAGAACGCCCAAAAGGAAGAGGAAAAGGCATCAAGCGATGATCCCCTTGTCAAAGAGATTGAGGAGCTGATCGTTGCCCGTCGGGAAGCCAAGGCGGCAAAGAACTATGCCGAGGCAGACCGAATTCGTGCCTATCTTGCTGAGAAAGGCGTGACCCTCGTGGATACCAAAGAGGGGACCACCTGGCGAATTGAGGCAAACGCATGATAAGAAAGCTCAAATCGCTTTTCGGACGCCATAAGGAGCTTTCCATGTATTTGGTGTTCGGAATTTTGACCACTTTTGTGGGCTGGGGCGTTTATTACGTGATCCTGCTTGGCGGGCGAGCTGTATTTGATATCCCCGTCACCGAGGTGACGGGGGGCAGATATTTCGCCCTGTATACGGCAGCGCAGGCGATCCAATGGACCGCTGCCGTACTGTTTGCCTTTTTTACCAACCGTCGTTGGGTGTTCACCGAGGCGGACAAGCAGATCCCCGTGATAAAGCAGCTCTCCGTGTTTGCGGGAGGCAGATTGCTCACCCTGGGCTTGGATTATGTCATCACGTTGGGATTGACCTTGCTGTTGAGCTGGGGAATTCCCGTCCTGACCGCCGTGCCGCTTTTGGGCGCCCGGTGGAACCTGTGCGAAATCGGCTCAAAGCTGATCGCTGCCGCAGTTGTCATCGTTTGCAATTATATCATCAGCAAGCTTTTCGTGTTCAAGACAAAAAATAGATAAAGGGAGCACGACTGTCCAAGGGCAGTCGTGCTCTTTCAAATTTGGAGATCAGTAGTACAGAGAAGCCATCATGGTGCCTACCAAACCGCCCCACAGACAACCGAGGACGACACTGATGATCAAGCCGATCAAAGCGCCTTTACCGGCAGACTTCGCTTTTTGGGGCGAGGAGGAGTGGTAGACCAGATACAGGATAAAGCCCACCAACGGGAAGAAAGCACCTAAAACAGTAAATCCTGTGTTGGGAGCATCATCTTCTGCAATATTGCTTTTTTTCAGTGAGCAACCGCAGTGAACGCACACAATCGCCTCGTCATGTACCTCTTGACCGCATTTTGGACAAAACATAAATTTTACCTCTTTTTCTTTATTTGAGTTAAAAAACAACTCATGTAGATATTATAAGTTATTTTTAACTAATTGTCAATATGTTTAGTTAAAAATGTTATAATATTTTTGTGGGAGGTGGAAGAAATGATCGGTGAAAAGATTCGCAATAAAAGGGAAGATATGGATTTATCCCAACGAGATATGGCTTCTATGATTCCCATGAACCAATCCAATTACTCTAAGATCGAGCGTGGGGTGCAGGAGCCAAGTATGGAGCAATTGCGCCGCATCTGCCAGATTTTGAAATTAGATCCTCGCTACCTGTTGGATCTTGATGAATACGAATCTCTCGGCGCCAAGGACGTCGAACTGCTCAAAGAGGTCAAGAAATTGTTGAAAAAATACTCATAAAAGAGTTGGCAACACGCTTGTTATTTTTTCGGGTGTGTTGCTATTTTTCTTTCTGCACCTCTGTGTTTCGCTTGACAAACCGAAAAGGGTATAGTATAATTATTATATATCTTACAAATAAAAGGAGGACGGCAATGACAGCCGAAAACAAGATCCGACTTCTTGCCGTCGTGGGCGCAACGGCAAGCGGAAAGACCTCTCTTGCCGTCCGTTTGGCGCAAGCTTTCGGCGGCGTGGTGGTGTCCTGCGATTCTATGCAGGTGTATCGCCGCATGGATATCGGCACGGCAAAGCCGACCGAGGAGGAAAAGTGCGGAATCGCCCACCATATGATCGATATTGCCGAGGCGAGGGAGCCCTTTTCCGTTGCGCAATACGTTGAAATCGCCCAAAAGGTGATCCGTGATATCGCACAGCGGGGCAAGCTTCCCATCGTTTGCGGCGGGACAGGTCTGTATCTTGACGCCCTTTTGCGGGGCGGCTTTGAGGAGACCCACAGCGATCCCGCTCTGCGAGAGAGTCTGTTTACTTATGCCGAGCTTCACGGCGCTCACGCCCTGCATCAGCGCTTGCAGGCGGTGGACCCCGAAAGCGCCGAGGCGATCCACGAAAACAACGTCAAGCGTGTGGTTCGTGCCTTGGAGATCTACGAGAGCACAGGGGTCACAAAAAGCGAATCCGACCGCCGCTCCATGCAGCTGGTGTCCCCATATGATGCCACGGTGCTGGGGCTTTGGTACGGTGATCGCTCCCTCTTATACGACCGCATCGACCGACGTGTGGAGGAAATGATCGCAAACGGACTTGCAGAGGAAACGCTTGCACTGGAACAGGACGGCGTGTTTGCCGCCAACGGTACGGCGGCGCAGGCGATCGGATATAAGGAGCTTTTGGGCTTTTTACACGGGGAGGAATCCCTGGATGAAGCAAAGGAACGCTTAAAGCAAGCAACTCGCCGCTATGCCAAGCGGCAATTG
Source organism: Clostridia bacterium (assembly GCA_017452215.1). Taxonomy (GTDB): domain Bacteria; phylum Bacillota; class Clostridia; order Oscillospirales; family CAG-272; genus UMGS1865. Next base: position 7,178 of record JAFTMU010000332.1, on the reverse strand, counting down.
ACCTGGTTTCGTGCGAAGGACTACGTGCAGTGGATCGACATGGAGCAAAACGGCTCGCTGCGTTCCTTTGACGAGATCACAAACGAAGCGGTCGAACGCTTCAAGCACTAAAAAACAAGAAGGAGGGACGAGGCTTGACACGGAGTGCGTTTTTGAAAAAATATCTGCTCAAATTTGCCGTGACGTTGGCAATGCTCGGGCTCATCGTCTATACCTTCGGACATGCTTTTGGTATCTCTTCCACCGGTCTGATCACCGACCCCGTTCATACGGTGACCGATCGGCAGATCACGTCAGGAGAGGCGTACCTGTTTCGGGATGAATCCGTGCTGGTGTCTCCCGTCAAGGGGTTGAGCGATCCTTTGATCGAATCGGGAGAGAGAGCGGGCAAAAATCTGCCTGTGGTCAACGTCTATCAAACAACCCTTGCCGATGAGGAGCTTTCGGCAGCGCAGCATACGCTCAACCGTCTCAATGCCGCCATTTCTGTCCTGGAATCGGGGGAGCCTCAACGGGGAGAGACGCTGTTGGACGCCGAAAATTACCGTGCCGAGGCAACGGCGTCCTATCACGCCATCTGTCAATCGGTCAAGCGGGGGGATATCGAATCAATCCTTTCCCTGGAGGAGGAGCTATTGGTTGACCTGAACCGCTATTTACGTCTGACGGGCAAGCAGGAGGAGCAGACTGCCGTTCTGGAAGCATTGCGGGTACAAAAGGCGGCGTTAGTAGGCTCGTCTCCTCTCACTGTCACCAACACGCTTTCCTCGGGAGTGTTTTACGGAAGCGACTACGTGGACGGCTACGAGCGCATCTTTTCGCCCTCTGTCCTGGAGGGCTTGACTGCCGAGCGTTTTGCCGCTCTTAAATTAGAGGGCGCCCGGGCGGAGAGCAGTGATACCGCCGTGGGAAAGATGGTCTACGGATATTCCTGGTATGCCGTGATGGAGCTTTCCGCCGCCGTCGCCCCAAGCTTTCGGATGGGAGATACGTACAGCGTTACCTTTCCCGAAAACAAGGATATTGTGATCGACCTGACCTTGGAATCTCTGCAAATGGGCGGCGATACGGCGCTGGCGGTGTTCCGCTCGGATACCACCCCCTCCGAGTTTCTCTTTTACCGCATCCAAACGGCAGAGATCACGATCTGTGAGTCCGAGGGCTTTTACGTCCCAAGCACCGCACTGCATACCCAAAACGGTGTAGAGGGTGTCGATGTGTTTGAAAAAAGCATGGCTGTTTTCCGACGTATCGACGTATTGTATCGGGGAGAGGGATACTGCATTGTCGCACGTCCCGAGGATTCCGATCTGACGGAGCTCCGCTTAAACGATCTTTTGATCACGTCGGCGCAAGATTTGTATGATGGGAAGGTGTACCAATGAGTGATTTATCCTATATGGACCGCAACGTTGCCCGTATTCGGGAGCGGATCGAGGCGGCAAGAACCATCGGAGGGCAGGAGAGCGTTACCCTTTTAGCAGCAATCAAATATACCGATGCCCGGCACGTCAATTACCTGCATACTGCGCTTGGAGTCACCGACGTAGGTGAGAACCGTGTGCAGCAGCTTCTGGAGCGCTGGGATGCTTTGGACAAGACCAATCTCCGCATTCACTTTATCGGCACCCTGCAAAGCAATAAGGTCAAGTATATCATCGATAAGGTGTGCATGATCCACTCTCTCGACAGTGAATCTCTGGCACGGGAGATCGAAAAGCAGGCGGCAAAGCACTCCCTTGTTATGGACGTGCTGGTGGAGATCAACAGCGGCATGGAGCAAAGCAAGAGCGGACTGTCTCCCGAGGCGGCAGAGGAATTTTGCATGGGGCTTGCCAGATATCCGCACATTCGTCTCCGTGGTTTTATGACAATGGCGCCAAAATGCGAAAAAAAAGAGGAATATCGAAAATATTTTCGAGAAACTTCGCAATTATGTCTTGACATTTGGCAAAAAAAACTTCATAATATAGGTAGACCTGTTATATCGATGGGAATGTCCGATAGCTTTGAGATCGCCATCGAGGAGGGGGCAGACATCGTGCGCATCGGCCGTGCGCTGTTCGAGCCTTGAATTTACGTGAAAAGAAAATGAATGAAAAATACATTGGAGGAACAAAATGAATTTACTTAAAAAATTTGTCCGCAACGACAATGCAGATTTCGATGACGGATATGACGAAAACGAGCTGTACGTAATGCCCGAGGATATCCAAATGCCCGATATGGACGCCGAGAACGCCGTCTCCGCATTGGATAGCCCCAGCCGCAAGGAGCCCGAGATCCGTCCTGCATCGGCGGATAAGGTGTCCCTCAAGCTTCTGCAGCCCAAGAGCCACATCGAGGCTACCAAGATCGCAGATAAGCTCAAGGAGGGATGCATCGTTCTGTTGGACATCAGCTATCTGACCAAGGATCAGGCGCACCGCCTCGTTGACTTTTTGGCAGGCGTTGCATACGTGCTTGGCGGTGAGATGATCAAGACCAACAAGAGCACCATCGTTGTTTCTCCCGCAGGCGTTGATATTTCCGGCTTTGCTCCCGAGGAGCAGCCCGCCGAGGAAACAGTCGAGGAGGTTGCTGAGGAGATCGTTGAGGAGACCGAGTACGAAGAGGTTTACGAGGAAGTGGCTGCCGAGGAGGCATAAGCGCTTTTACCGAACTGACAATAGAGCAAGGGCTGTTCGCAAATTGCAACAGCCCTCGTTATTGTGATTTTAAAGGGGGAGAAAGGAATGGATACGGCAATCTATTTGATCACACAAACGGCGTACGTTCTCATCAGCGCCCTAGAGCTTTGCCTGCTTGCAAGAGCGATTCTTTCCTGGTTTGATCAAACGGGGGAGAGCAGGGTCTCCATCGTTCTGTATGCCATCACCGAGCCCTTGATCCTGCCCATTCGTCGGCTTTGCGAAAGAATGCATTGGTTTGAGGGGCTTCCCTTGGATATGCCTTTTATGCTGACGTGGCTGATCCTGATGGTGATTCAGGCATTTATGACGGCACTATGAGTATGACGCAGCAAGGAGAAAAGAATCTTTTGGAGGCACGCCTTGGCGATGCCGTTACCAAGCGGGAAAGAGGAGAGATTGCCCATCTCTCCTTTTTAACACCGAGAGAAAAAAGAGAGGCGGAGCGCCTGTTACAGCAATGGGGGCTTCGGGAGCGGGCGTTTTTCTTTGGCGGATACCCCGAGGCAGAGCGTGTCTGCCTGTTTCTGCTCCCCGATTATCTGGTGGATTGCCTTCCCGCACCCTTGTCGGATTGCGAGCTCGATACGGTCAAGGAGCTGTTGGGGGAGACACTTTGCGAGGCGGTCAGCCCTCTCGCTATCTCGGGTAGCGGCTTTCGCAAGCTGACCCACAGGGACTTTTTGGGCTCTGTTCTGGGACTGGGGCTGGAGCGGGATGCCTTGGGCGACGTTGCCCTGCAAAACGAGTATGAGGCGGTTCTGTTCTGTCCCCGCTCTCTGATCCCGTTTTTTAAGACCCATTTGGAGCGTGTGGGAAACGACGCCGTCAGGGTCAGGGAATATCAAATGGGACCGTCGTTTACCGACGGTCGAAAGTATCAACGCATCACCGATACCGTGGCGTCCGCCCGATTGGATTGCGTGGTGGCGGCACTGTGCAACCTTTCCCGTGAGGCGGCGCAAACGGCGATTCGCACAGGAGCGGTAGAGGTGGAGTATGAAGCCTGCGAACGCCCTGATCTTGCCTTGGAGCCTCCTACAACCGTTTCGGTGCGAGGCTTTGGACGGTTTATTTTGCGCAGCTTCGACGGAGAAACCCGTAAGGGGCGTCTGCGCCTGTGCGCCGACCGATTGATTTGAATAAAAAAGATAGCGGATGCCTTACAAGCGTCCGCTATTTTTTTACACCTTCTCAAACGCCATGGCACGACCGATTGGCTGCGTCTCCCTTAAAAGCCCAAGAGCCGCAAGCACCCGTACGGCAGAATAGGCGTCCCGCCCCTTGAGACGGACGTGCTTTGAAAATTCCTTGACCGTAAAGGGGGAGGAAAGCTCCTTTGGCAAAAAGCGCTTGAAATCCTCCGCCTTGCAAAATTCTGCCTCTCCAAGCAATGTAAGAGGGATCCGCTCGTAGAGCTCCGAGCCTCTTTTGCGGTCCTTGGACCAGCCGTTCAGTAGCCTGAAATCCTCTGCTTCGATCAGTAAAATACGGAAGCGCAGGCGAGGGTGACCGAGATAGGGAATCAAACAATAGAGCTCGGGCAAAAGATCCTGCTCGCCCTCGTGCTTTGGGGAGCGGCTGCGATCCGACACGTCTCCCGTTTTCGGGTCGATCCACCTTACAAATTTGTTCACCGTAACGGGATGCACCACGGTGACGGTGCAATCGGTTTTTTCCATATAGTGGGCGATCTTTTTCCGCATGGGATAAAAGGCGCCCGTTTGTATCTCATAGATGTGGCTTCCGATCCTGACGTCCGAGACGTAGCGGGTGTTGGCAACCCCCACCTCGTGAAGATCCTCGTCCTCGCAAATATACCTTTTGATGATGGAATGCAGTCGCTTTTCGGCAAGGGTGCCGATCCCGCTCTCTCCCGTGTGACGAGGTTGGGCAGCCGCTTCTTGACACAAGCGCTCAAAAAGCGCTCGTCCGCTCCCGTCCGCCCTTGGGGAGAGCAATGCTTCATTTTTTCGTTTCATACGATCTCCTTTTTGGAGTGATGCTATTATTTTACCATCTTTTTCCCGCTTTTGCAATAGCCTGTCCTCTTTGTTTTTTAAAAGGGATTTAACATTTAAACAACATAATTCACACACCAACGGTTTATAATGAAAATACGCAAACCGTCTCAAAGTGAGGTGAGAAAACTGAAACGTCTCAAACGACAGCTTGTGATCGAAAGAAATGGTTCGGGAGAGGGAGCGCAGGAAAAGAAAAAAGCACCCATTGCAAGAAGCCTCAACCCGCAAGCACTGTTTTGGCTCTTCTTTTTTGGCAGTATCGTGGGCTTTGTTCTGGAGGGGCTTTGGGCGATCGTGCGTGTTGGGGTATGGGAGAACCATTCCGCCACCGTGTGGGGACCGTTCTGCATCGTTTACGGTGTGGGAACCGTGGCAATGTTCGTTATCGCAGCCCTGATCTCTCATCTTTCCCGTATCGTACAGTTTTTGATTTACGCCGTGGCAGGCTCGGGAGTTGAATTTTTTGCAAGCCTTTTGCAGGAAAAGCTGTTTGGCTCCGTTTCATGGGATTATACCGATCATGCCTTTAATCTTTTTGGCAGAGCGAGCCTGCAAATGGCGCTGATCTGGGGAGGGCTGGGAGTTCTGTTTGCTGCATTCGTGTTCCCCTGCTTTGACCGTATGCTGCACCGAATGCAGGGCAGAGGATGGATGATCCTTTGTATATTGCTTGCTGTGTTTATGGTGGCAAATCTGGTGGTGACAACAATCGCCATTCTGCGTTGGCGGGAGCGTTTGAAGGAGCAGCCTGCCTCAAACTCGGTAGACCGTTTTATGGATCGCACCTACGGCAACGAAAAAATGGCGGCGATCTTCTCCAATATGACCTTTCTTGAATAAAAAACGGGGCTGTCTCAAATTGCAAATTTGAGACAACCCCTTGCGTAAAAAAGCCGATGGTAGGCTTTTTTGCGCCGGGAATTTGCGTTTTTCATTTGCAAGTACGATCAAATACGGTCAAATTATGGACGAAAATTGCGGCGTCAAGCCGCAAAGCAAAAACCAGGGGGGTGTCTCAAATGCGAACCGCATTTGAGACACCCCCATTGCTGTTCTTAATCCAACCGATACTGCTTTTTGTATTCTGCAAGCTGTTCCTTAAAGAAGGCGTCGCTTTCATGCACGCTGCGAGTGGATTCATGCAGATTGAGGTTGTGGTGAGCGGTGTCGATGACACAGGCGGAGATGTTGGAGCAGTGGTCCGAAATACGCTCGAGATTTGTCAACAGATCCGACCAGACAAAGCCTGCTTCAATGGAGCAGTTGCCTTGACCCAGGCGCAGGATGTGTCGTGTGCGCAACTCCTCTTTGAGATCGTCGATGATCTGCTCCAAGGGCTCTACCTTGGCGGCGGTGAGGAGGTCGTTTGTGGCAACGCATTCCATGGTCAAGCGCATGATCTCACGAACGGCGCCTGTTAGGACGGAGATCTCTGCCTGTGCGTTTTTGGAGAACTGCAGCTTCTTTTCCTGCATTTCCTCGGCGGATTCCAGAATATTCACGCTGTGGTCGGCGATTCGCTCAAAGTCACCGATCAGCTTGTAAAGGGCGGTGGATTCCGTGCTGGTGTCCTCGCCCACCTGGCGACCGCCCAGCTTGACAAGGTACGTGCCGAGAATGTCCTCGTAGTGGTCGGTCAGATCCTCGGCGGCACGAATGCTCTCCGCCGTATCGGCGTTGTAATTGCCCAGACAGTTCAAGGCGTCGTTGAAGGAGGTAGAGGCGGCATTTGCCATTTCCAAGGTGAGGGAGTGACAACGCTCCAGAGCAAGCTGCGGAGTATTGAGCAAACGGTCGTCCAATTCGGAGATCACCTCGGGTGCCTTTGCATCGGGGATCAGCTTCAACGCTATCTTTTCCAGGAGAGAGGAGAGCGGCAGGAAGATCAGTACGCACAGTACGTTAAAAATGGAATGCGCAATCGCAATGCCGTATGCCTCGGCGCTTTGGGAGAGCAGAGGAATTTCAATGATGGATTTGATGATCCAATAAACGATCAAAAGGATCAAAGCCCCAAGGACGTTAAAGGAAAGGTGAACGAACGCTGCACGCTTTGCATTCTTGGTGGTTCCCACCGAGGAGAGCATCGCTGTCACACAGGTACCGATGTTCTGACCCATAATGATGGGCAGAACTGCGCCGTAGGTCACGCTTCCAGTGCTGGAAAGCGCTTGCAAGATACCCACCGACGCCGAGCTGGACTGAATGATTGCCGTCAGCACAGCGCCTGCTAAAAGACCGAGGAGCGGGTTTTCAAACATGGTGAACAAGGCAGTAAACTCGGGCACGTTGGCAAGCCCCTTCACAGCGCCCGACATGGTGTCCATGCCGAACATCAGGGTAGCAAAGCCCAAAAGGATCATACCCGTGTCCTTTTTCTTGTCTCCCTTGAGGAACATGTACATCACAATACCCACGAGGGCAAGGATGGGAGTGAAGGTGGAGGGCTTGAAGAGCTGCAACC
>JAFTMU010000331.1 GCA_017452215.1 Clostridia bacterium | reverse complement strand
CTTCTTCGCACGGTGGCGGGAGGGAACAGCACCTGTGTGAGAGGTCGTTCCGTGGACGGAGCGGATGGTAGCGGCAAGCTCATCGGCAAACACCGTATAGCATTCGGGGCAGCCTACACGTCCCTTCTTGGTGATATCGGAATAAGAGGAAGCGCAAGCAGGACATTTCTTTTCAGAGGATACCGAACGCAAAGCTGGCATGCCAAAAAAACCCCCAAAGAGATTGTCATGAAGCTCTGAAAACGGATCGGCAAAGCTACCGATCATAGAAGTAATATCCTGAATATCTCCTTTTTCCTTGAGCTTTGCCGCACATTCGCCGCAAAGCGAGTAAGAACGCATTTTTCCGTTGATATTTTCATTGTAAAAAACGGTAGCCGTTCTTTTCTTACACTTTTCGCATAGCATAAAATCATTCCTTTCTTTTCAGAACCGTAACGGTATCTTTTTTGTATAATTATAGAACTTTTCCTGTGCGTATTTTGTCACATTCTCTGTAAAATGAAAAAATATGGAAAAATTTAACTGTTTCGCATCAATGAAAGGAGCATTTGCTTAAAAATGTCTGCACGAACGATGCTCCGATAGATTGGCGGCAGGGAAGCAAGAGAGGCGCTTGAAAGAGCAGCATAACATAGACGGAATTCCTTTTCACTGATATAATCGTTTCCATACAGATTTTTCAAGTACGCTACTGCTTCCGTTTCCTCAATCGAATCACCAATGGCATAAAAGAAATGAGTCAGATATTCGTCCCGTCCCATTTCCTTGCGCACAATACGGATGCAACCGCCGCCGCCTCTGCGGGATTCGATCACGTAGCCTCTTTCCGGAGTAAAACGGGAGGATATCACGTAACTGATCTGGCTGGGAACGCAACCGATTCGGGTTGCCATCTCGTTTCTTTGCAACTCCAGAGTTCCGCCGCCTTCGTTTAACATTTCTTCAATCATCTGCGCAATATAATCTGCTAACATATTTTTCCTGCTCCTTTTTTGACCTTCTTTGACCTTGCAAGATTATTGTACACCAAAGGTCAAACAAAGTCAAAGTCAAATAAAGTCAAAAACGAGCAATGAAAAGCAATAAAAGCGAAAAAAACGAATTTATCTCGTTTTTTCTTCCTTTTTTGTGTTTTTTAACAAAATCTATCCCATTCTCAAAATTCCAAACCGTCTTTTTGTTGACTTTTTCGGCTTTTTGTGTTATACTATCGTGGAAGATCAAAAAGGAAAGGAGGAAAAACGCTGTGACCGAAAAGAATTTTGGGGAATCTCTTTTAAGCAGGATCAATTCGCCTGATGATCTCAAAAAGATCAAAGCAGAAGAAATTGAACGGTTGTCGCAGGAGATCCGCAGCTTTTTAATTGAGCGAATCACCGAAAACGGCGGCCATTTGGCATCAAATCTGGGCGTTGTTGAATTAACGCTTGCAATTCACCGTGTTTTTTCTTCTCCATACGATCACATTATCTTTGACGTGGGACACCAAAGCTATGTTCACAAGCTGATCACGGGAAGGCGGGAGCAATTTGATTCTCTCCGTCAGAGCGGCGGCATCAGCGGTTTCCCAAAACGAAGTGAGAGCCCCCACGACGCCTTTGGAACAGGGCATAGCTCTACCTCCTTGTCGGCCTCCTTGGGCTTTGCCGAGGCAGACCGACTCAGCGGTTCGGACGCCTACACCGTGTGTGTCATGGGCGACGGTGCATATACAGGGGGGATGATCCACGAGGCACTCAATAACAGCCACAAAAAGCTTCGTCTGATCATTATTCTTAACGAAAACGAAATGTCCATCTCTAAAAATATCGGACGCTTCGCAAAAACGCTCTCTCATCTGCGTTCCACCAAAGGATATTTCCGTACAAAGAATGCAACCGCCTCCTTTTTACGGCATATTCCGCTCATAGGAAAGCCTATCTTCTCCTTGCTTCTGCGTATCAAGGTTGCAATTAAAGCAGCCCTCTATGGAAGTAATTATTTTGAGAATCTGGGATTGCACTATTTCGGTCCCGCAGACGGAAACAACGAGGCAGAGGTAGAAAAACTGTTAAGTGCGGCAAAGAAAACGGGGCAGAGCTGCGTTGTACACCTGAAAACCAAAAAGGGAAAGGGATATGCCCCGGCTGAGGCAACGCCCGACCGTTTCCACGGAATGGCACCTGCCGTAAAAGCAATGCCAATGGAACGTAACTTTTCCGAGGAGATGGGAGGTGCACTCGTTGAGCTTGCAAATAAAGATCAACGAATTTGTGCAATCACAGCGGCAATGACCTCGGGAACGGGACTTTCAGCTTTCCGCTCGACACACCCCAACCGCTTTTTCGACGTAGGGATCGCCGAGGAGCATGCAGTCACCTTTGCCGCAGGGCTCGCCGCCAACGGCTACCGTCCCGTGGTAGCCATCTATTCTACGTTTTTACAGCGTGCATATGACAATATCATACATGACGTTGCTTTGCAAAATCTGCCCGTCGTCTTTTGCGTAGACCGTGCAGGCTTGAATGCCTCCGACGGAGCAACCCATCACGGCATTTTCGACGTTGCGTTTCTTTCCGAGATCCCCAATTTAACGATCTATACTCCCATCACATATGCATCACTGCGAAAGATCCTGCGGCATGCATTGCGCCAAAAGAGCCCCTGTGTCATTCGCTATCCAAACGGACACGAAAGCAAAGAGGTCCTTTCCGCCTTCTACAACGGAATTGATGCAAAGCGCATTGGCGTGCATGCGGATTATCAACCGAGCACAACCGCCCCGCAAGCCGTGGTGATCACTCACGGACGCATCGTTACCGAGGCTTTGAAAGCAAAGCATCTTTTAAAGGGAAAGGGGATCGAGCTTGGCATCTTGCTTTTAGAGCAGCTCAAGCCGTATTCCACCGTTGCCAAGGAGGTAGCGGCATACTTGCCCGAGTCCCCCTGCAAGATCCTCTATTTAGAGGAGGAGATCCGTGCAGGCGGCATGGGAATGATGCTTTCCGACGCACTTTCAAGCGTTGACGTGATGCAAAATAAAACCCAAGCGTTCTTGGCGCTGGACGATGATTTTGCCGTGCAAACAAAGAACGAATCCATCTGGAAAAGCGCCGGTGTGGATTGCGACGCTATATTGGATTGCATTCTTGATTGATGTAATCAAGCAATATCTTTCTTTACAAAAAAGTCAAACAAAAATCATTGACAATCCAATGATTGTATGATAAAATAAACAAGACGATGAATCGTGTGGAGGAAGATATGAACTTACAGTTTTTTGACGATCAGATCCCGGGAACAAAATTAAAAAAATCGGATATGGAAAATCTGACAGGCATGGATTTTCTTAAAAAGGTATTTTTCGTCAGTGAGGGTGTCATGCTCACCCAGATCCGTGATATTTCGGGGATCG
>JAFTMU010000042.1 GCA_017452215.1 Clostridia bacterium | reverse complement strand
CTCAAATGGTTCTCCATCCCCAATATGTATCGCTACGAGGCAACGCAAAGAGGGCGTTTGAGAGAATTCTGGCAGCTGAACGTGGACGTATTCGGCTGCAACACCTACGAAGCGGATTTGGAGGTCATCACCAGCGCCATTCGAGTGATGCGTGCCTTTGGCGCAGACGAGACCATGTTCACCGTCCGCATCAATAACCGCCGCTTCTTTAACGACGTGATCGCCGCCATCACGGGCAAGGATCCCGAGGGCAGCCGCTTGGTCTCCAAGGTCATCGACCGCAAGAACAAAGTCACGAGAGAAAGCTATGAAAAGGATCTTGTGGCTCTGGGACTTGACGAGGGGCAGATCGCAAAGATCGATTCTCTCTATACCATGAGCGTGGAGGAAGCCACCGCTCTCTGCCCCGATTCCGTGGGTGCGGAGGAACTGCGTTCTCTCTTTGCCGCTCTTACAAGCATGGGGCTTGACAAATACTGCATCTTTGATTTTGGCATCATCAGAGGCTTGGATTATTATACGGGTACCGTGTTTGAGGTCTTTGACAACGCTCCCGAAAACAACCGTGCCATGTTCGGCGGCGGCAGATACGACAACCTTGTGGATCTGTTCGTCAAGAACGCAAAGGTCTCGGGCGTGGGCTACGGCATGGGAGACGTGACACTGGAGAACTTCCTGGTAACGCACGGACTCGTTCCCGAATCCTTCGGCAAGAGCGTCAAGGTGCTGGTCACCCGATTTGACGACGTACCCTACGAAAAGTACGTCTCTTTGGTGGAGACGTTGCGGGACGCCGACGTCGTGGCTTCGGTCTATCTCGGACAAAAGAAATTCGGCAAGCAGATCGAATACGCCGTTAAGGGAGAGTATACCCACGCTGTGATCATGGGCGGAGACGAATGCCAAAAGGGAGTGATCCGTGTCAAGGATCTGCGCACCCGTGAGGAGCAGGAGCTTTCGGTAGAGGACGCCATCGCCCTCTTTCAAAAATAAGCATGAGAGCCTTTATCTATACGGGAGGCAGGGTGTATGACGAGTACCTGACGCTGTTTCCCGAAGGGGAGGATCTGGTCATTTCCGCCGACTCGGGCTATTTGAGCGCCTGTCGGTTGGGAGTTAAGACCCATATTCTGTTGGGGGATTTTGATTCTCTCGGAACGCCCAAGGACCTGCCCGACGGGGTGGAATGCCTGCGTGTGCCTGCCGAGAAGGACGACACCGACACCCAGCTTGCGGTCTCGGTAGCCTTGGAAAGGGGCGCCGATGAGATCGTGATCGTTGGCGGCTTGGAGGGCAGGATCGACCACACCCTCTCCCTGTTGGCGATCGCAGAGGAGCTGTGGGAATTGCGGGACAAAAAGAAAAAGCGCCCAAGGCGCATTCCCTGCATTATCACCAACGGCAAAAACCGTGTGCGCTTTGTACGAAACAGCGGCGTGATTCTGCTGCGGGAGCAGTATCGGTATTTTTCGGTCATCGCCGCCGATGAAAAGCTTTGCGGCGTTTTCTTGGAGGGCTGTAAGTACCCCTTGAAGAACGCTAAGATCTCTCGCACCCGTCAGTGGGCGGTCTCCAACGAGATCGTGGGCAACTGCGCCCTGATCGAGATCCGCAAGGGCGGCGCCTGGATCGTGGAAAGCATGGATTGAATGGGAAAGATAAATATTTTTTGTGGGGAGGAAAACTTCTTGAAAGAAGTTTT
>JAFTMU010000330.1 GCA_017452215.1 Clostridia bacterium | reverse complement strand
GATCAATGGAAAGATCGATCTGCTCTCCGTACAATTCAAACAAAGAGCCAAGCTGTGCGGGAGATGCCGTGTCCACGCTGATGATCCGCTCGGGGACAAGCGCCTCGGGAATGGATGCGGGCAGAACGCTTTCCTGCTCCTCGTCCATCAAAAAGCGCAAGCCAACAGGCACCTCGTCACAACAAACGCACCATGCACGGCTTCCAAGAGATTCCACCACGTTTTTCAGCGCAAAGGCAGAGCCAACGGCATCGGCATCGGGCTTGCGGTGAAACAGGATCAGCGTATCCCCGGGGATGCAGAGCTGCTCGATCAGCTCTTCAAATTCTATGGTCACACTCATTCAGTCTCGCCGTCCGTTTCCGTATCTTCTTCGTCCTCCAAGGGAGAGATCTCCAAGGAATTGAGGATCGATGCAATGTGCGCACCGTAGGCCACCGAGGAATCGGCAACAAAGGTCAATTCGGGGGTCATGCGCAGATTCAGGGAGCTTGCCAGCTCTCTGCGAATAAAGCCTGCCGCCGTTTTCAGCCCCTTGGCGATCTCCTTGGCATCCCCGCCCATGGCGGAATAGTATACCTTTGCATATTTCAGGTCAGGCGTGCAATCCACTGCCGTGATGCTGATAAATGCATCACAAACACGAGGGTCCTTCACACGGCGCAAGATCACAGTCAGCTCCTTCTGCATTTCCTCGTTGATCCTACCTCTTCTGTACTTTGCCATAGTATTCCTTCCTTTCTGTATTCGACAAGAAAACGGCTCCCCCGTCATACGGGAAGCCGTTTTCGGATGTAGAGAAAAATCAAATCTCCTCGGCAACTTCCATATCAGCTGCGTTTGCGATCACTGCCTCGGCAGGAACCTCAAAGGTCTCCTCCTCGGGGAGAGCCACGTCCAGCTCGGGGAGATCCTCACCCTCTACCAACGCCTCATCCTTTTTGCGAAAATACTTGTTATATACCTTGACTGCTACAAAGCAAACGGCTGTGATCGCCAACAGAATGCCAACGACCTTCCAAAAACGATTGCCCTTCTTTACAACTACGGTGTTATCCATGTGTTTACCTCCGTTCGTTGCGGCACAAAAACCGCTATTACACATATACTTACCAATAGTATACCATGTTTTTCGAAAAAATCAAGGGGTTATTGAAATTTTTTCGATTTTTTTTAAAAATCTATTTCAATTCGGGGAAACTCATGGTAAAATATAGGAAGAATAGAAAAAGAAAGGAGCGATGACCGTGACCTATCGGGAAATATGCAAGGCATTTACAAAAAGCGTCATAGAGAGTGCCGAATGGGATGCCCTTTTGCTCATTGAGCACTTTTGTAAGGTCTCGGCGGCAGAGGTCCGCACCACTCCCGACAAGTCCTACACCGCCCCCGCACTTCTTAGCGCCGTAGAGCAAAGGCTCGCCCGCAGACCGCTCCAATACATTCTCGGCTCCTGGCAGTTTTATCGCCAGATCTACACCGTCAACGAGCATTGTCTCGTTCCCCGCTCCGACACCGAGATTTTGGTGGAGGAAGCCATTCGACGCCTGCCCCCAAATGCCCGCTTTGCCGATCTTTGCACAGGCAGCGGCTGCATCGCCGTCTCGGTGCTTGCCGAGCGCCCCGATACCACAGCACTGGCAGTAGAGAAATTTCCCGAGACACTGTCCCTGGCAAAGAAAAACGCCCTGCAAAACGGCGTCGGTGAACGCTTCACCCCCCTTTTGGGTGACGTGCTGACAAAGGACGTCTACCGTGCACTCCCTCCCCTTGACGCCATTCTCTCCAATCCCCCCTACATCGCCACAGGCGTGCTGTCCTCCCTTTCCAAGGAGGTCAGAGCGGAGCCCATGGCGGCGCTCGACGGAGGCGAGGACGGCTTGCTTTTCTACCGAGCCATTCTCACTCATGCAACTCCCCTGTTGTCTGACGGCGGCTTTTTCCTTTTCGAGATCGGCTACGATCAAGGAGAGGCGGTCTGCCGTTTGGGACGGGAGAGCGGCTTTGAAGAAACGGGTATCATCAAGGATCTGTCGGGAAACGACCGTGTCGTTGCTCTTTCCCATCTCAACAGATCTCTGCAACGAAAGGACAAAGACCATTGAAGATCGTTATTTTAGCGGGCGGACTGTCGCCCGAGCGTGACGTTTCCCTTTCCTCGGGAAGTCTCATTGCCAACGCCCTGATAGAAAACGGGCACCGAGTTCTGCTTTTGGACGTCTATCGGGGACTTGACACGCTTCCAAAGGATCCCGATTCCCTTTTCACCTCATCAGCAAGCTTTTCTTATCAGATTCCCAAGGAGATGCCCGACCTGGACGCTCTCCGTGCCGAGTGTCAAAACGGGGATGCTCTGATCGGTCCCAACGTGCTTTCCCTTTGCAAGAGCGCCGACCGAGTATTTTTGGCGCTCCACGGCGGCATCGGTGAAAACGGTCAGCTGCAAGCCACCCTCGATGCCTTCGGTATTCGCTATACGGGCACGGGATATGCAGGCTCCCTTCTCGCCATGGATAAGGATATCGCCAAGCGCCTGTTGCGGGATGCGGGCATTCCCACCCCCGATTGGCTTTGCTTCGAATCAAAAAACGCCGACGAGCAACAGATCCTTAACACCGTGGGACTTCCCTGTGTCATCAAGCCCTGCAGCTGCGGGTCCAGCGTAGGCGTCTCCTTGGTATACACCCGTGAACAGCTTCATACCGCCCTCTCCGCCGCCGCCCTTTGGGACGGTCGCATTCTGGCGGAAAAGATGATCGTGGGACGGGAATTGACCGTAGGCGTTTTAGATTCCTCGGCGCTTCCTTTGGTAGAGATCCTCCCCAAGGAAGGCTTTTACGATTATCAGAACAAATATCAAGGCTCCACCGAGGAGGTCTGTCCCGCCCAAGTAAAAGAAAGTATCGCACAACGGGCGCAAGAGCTCTCCCTTGCAGCCTCTGCGGCTCTGCGTCTTGGCGGATATGCCAGATTCGATTTTCTTCTGGACGCCGAGGAGCAGCTTTGGTGTCTTGAAGCAAATACCCTCCCCGGCATGACGCCCACCAGCCTGCTTCCCATGGCAGCCAAGGCGCAGGGGATCTCCTACACACAGCTGTGCGAAAGGATTCTCGCTCTTTCTTGATTTTAAAAAAGATTGCCCGCAGGACCATGAGATCCTGCGGGCATTTTCATTTTTGTTTTTTATTTTTCCGAGTCATCGGATTCCTCTAAAAGCTCATCCTTTTGCAATTCAAGCAATTCAGACTTCACCTCGTCCAAGGGATCCTGCTCCGTCACCTCTGCCGTTTCCTCCGGGAAGGACGTAACGTCTGGCTCAGACGCTTCATTTTCTTGCTCTTGCTCCTCTGCCTCGATGGGCTCTACCGACAAAGAAGCCGCAGCCGCCATCTTCTTTTTGCGTGCACGCTTGCGCAGAACGATAAAGGTAACAAGTCCTGCCACCAATACCAGGAATCCTGCAAAGAAGCAGGGCAAAATGACCTCAAACAAGAGATTGTTGTTGTTCATGGTATCAAAAACAGCATTTTCCTCTGCTTTTTTGAACACCGCCTCAAATACCAATTCCCGCTCGCTCATGGTGGCAAAGGCGGGAACGTCCTCCTCGCCCCAAACCCACTTGACGAAGTTGTAAACGTAGCCCTCCTCGGCTTCCATGGTAGGATCCTTAAAGGGAAGCGGGATATCCTTACCCCACTCCAGGGTAAAGGAATCGTATACCGTACCGTTGACCATATAGGTGATGCGATATTCGATCTTGGTAACGATCAATTCAATGGTCACCGCCGACGGGGGCATCACAAAGCAAAGATTGTTGACGGGGATCGATCGTCCGTTTTCATCAATGACCACAGCACCCGTTACCTCATAGCCGGGGTAAGCGTTCAAGGCAAGGGACACCGTATCTCCCTCCACTGCACGGTTGGCAAAGGACTCCGCAACGTAATCGTTGGGCTTCATCGTGGTGCGGTAGGAATAAAGACGGTACACCGAAAGACTGCCTTTGAGCGTCAGGGTGCTTCTTTCAAGCAGCTCTCTGCCATTCTCTCCCTCGGTATAAAAGACGGTGATGCGGTCGTTGACCTTGGAGTACGGCAGCGTCAGCTCCGCTTCAAAGGAAAGCTGCATCATTTTTTGCAGCACGTTGTTATAGAAATACACGTCATAGCGCAAAGCTTTGCCGTCGGTGATCTCCTGCAAAAGGATACGGGCAACCGCATCGGAAAGGAATCCTCCCAGCTGCTCGGGAGAGAGGGTTAGAGATGCCCCGTTTTCCCATGCAATGCAAAGCGGCTTGACCTTTTCTCTGGCAATGGAAGCGATCTGGCGAACGTCCACCGAGGGATGCGTTGCGTAAACAGTGATTTCTTCCTCCGTTTCCACAACCTCCAAGGGGGTATTCATTCCTCCCGTTGCCAAGGGAATG
>JAFTMU010000329.1 GCA_017452215.1 Clostridia bacterium | reverse complement strand
GGGGACCAAGATCCCCTGCAGGTCCCCCGGGACCTATAGGACCTTGGGGACCTATGGGTCCCGTATCGCCTACAGTACCCTGCGGTCACTGTGGAACGATATCCCCTGCAGGTCCCTGGGGACCGACAGGCCCCTGCGGACCTTGAGGTCCCTGTGGACCGGGGGGACAGACGGCACATGGATTTTTATCCTTCTCGTCATCGCAGCAAGGCTTCTGACTGTTACAAGAATTTTGATTACAACCGCTTTGATTGCACCCCCAAGAGCGATTGTTGGCACTTCGCATAAACGAATTTTGTCTGTTCATAAAATGACCTCCTTTGTAGATTTGGTGAAGCACCATTACAGTATATGTCGCTTTTTGTCGAACAGACCCCGTTCCAAAGAGGCAAAAAGGCTGACTGGGCACTCAAAAGCTTTCGTAACACTCTGCGCACGAGCACAAAAAACGCCCTGCATTTACGCTCTCTCACCGATAAAAATACCGTCACCTGTTGAATTATTCATATTTTTATGCTACAATGTCAAAAAAAGGCTTCGGAGGCTTTGTATGAAAAAACTACTCACCCTGTTACTTGTTCTCGTAATGGTGTTTCCTCTGCTGACATCCTGCATTGATCCGTCAACACCTCCCAACGGAGGCAGCTCCGAGGAGAGCGACACCACCGAAACCACCACCCCGGACAACGAGGAATCCTCCAAGGATGATACAACCGAGAGCACCACGCCGGGCAGCGAGGAAACCTCCGGCAATGACAGCACCGAAAGTACCACCCCCGACGACGAGGATCCCCCTCTCCCGCCCACTTATCTCAACACCGCATTCAAGCCTGAGGATGCTACCCTCTTCCTTCGCATCATCGGCGAGACCATCCCTTTCCTTCCCAACAACCAATATACGGTTGAAGAACTCTCCGACGAATACGGTCCCTACATCAACTTCTACACCTACGGTAACACCAAGGCAGAGTTCAACGCCTACCTTTCCTCCCTCACAGGCTACGTCCTCACGGGCACCGAGGTCGACGAGTTCGGCGATACCTGGTACTACTACGAAAAGGGTGATATCTGCATCGAGATCGGCCACTATGAGACCGAGGACGGCTCCGTAGTGGATGCCTATATCTACCTCATGTCGGGAACCGGTGATGGCAGCGGGGACGACAGTGGAAACTCCGATCCCACCCCTGACAACGTCGACCTCATCACCAACGACGGCAAGGGACTTCCCACCGACGCAGACGGCGTCCACGAGGTGGATTTCACAGGAGCAACAAACGTCAAAGACGTCACCGATCAAGGCTATTACCTGGACGGCTGCCCCACAGTGGGTTCCCCCACCGTTCTCGTGATCCCCGTGGAATTTTCCGATGCCACCGCCGCCTCCAAGGGCTTTGATATCGCAAAGCTTCATTCCGCTTTTGCAAGCAACAATTCCACCGACGGCTTTTGGTCGGTCTACGAGTATTACCATACCTCTAGCTACGGACAGCTAAAACTGGATTTCACCGTAGTAGACCAATGGTTCCGCCCCAAGTATAACAGCACCTATTACGCAAGCTCCACCGATTCCGAGGGCTATGCCAACGGCGACCAGCTGGTCATCGACGAGGCGCTGGCCTACCTTTCCACCTTTATGGACCTTTCAGAATTTGACAGCGACGGCAATGCCATCATTGATGCCATCGTCATCGTGCATACTCTCCATATCGATGATAGCAATAATTTCTATTGGGCATACCGCTATTGGAACTATCACGTGGACGAGGATGGCTATTATTACGAATATGACGGTGTTTCCGCAAATGACTTCCTGTGGGCATCCTTCGATTTCCTCCACGAGAGCTACGATCAAAACGGTAACGTGGATTACACCGACCAATCCGGCATGAACACCTATACCTTCATTCACGAGTTCGGTCACGTCCTCGGCGCCGACGATTACTACGATACCTCTTATTCCGGCAACGAGTCTCCTCTCTCGGGAATGGACGTCATGGATGGAATGCTCGGGGATCACAACGCCTATACCAAATTCAATTTCGGTTGGCTGACCACCTCCCGCCTGGTGGTGTGCGACGGAAGCATCACCCTTACCTTAGAGGAATTCTCCAAAAACGGAGATACCATTCTCCTCGCCAACAACTGGGACGATGCCCTCGGCGCATACCAAGAGTATTATATCCTTGTTTATTACACCGCCACAGGGCTCAACGCAGGTAAGGAGACAGGATACTTTGATTCCGAAGGCATCGTTGTCTACCACGTCAACGCTTCCCTCTACTGTGAGGTATATGACGGCGAGCCCTATTACGACGTGTATAACAATAACACCGATCCCTCCGACGAATACGGCACCGAGAACAACCTGATCGAGTTTGTCAAATCCGCCGAGGATACCTACACCTACACAGAGGGCGACACCATGGGGTGGACGTATGATGATGCAGGCAATCCCCTTTCCTACAATTTCGTGGTCGATTCCCTCGAAAACGGCGTCGCAACCCTTACCTTCACCAAGGCGTGAGAAATCCCCCTATTCCATAAACATAAAAACAGCCGCACCCGAAAGTGCGGCTGCAAAGTAGGAGTTTGTTTTGATTAAACCTTCACAGAAAAAACCACAGAAAGCATTTCATCAATTTTGTCGATTATTACATTCGAAGACACAAGCTTATATGCCTTATTTCCTTCAATGACAGTGACTTGATATTTTGCATTGCCAAAAGTCTTGGTTCCATGAATATTCTTATCAGAATTCTCCACGGGAAGTCTATCGGCGTATTTGTCATCCCCGGTTGCGTCCATGTAATATTTTAATGCATCGTTCTTGCTGTTGAATTCATATGCGAATATTTCGTATGACAAATTTGCAGACCGATACTTCATTCCCCAAAAGGACTCATACCCTAATCCATCACAGCTTTCATCTCCATCGGGCAAAATATACTCCTCTATTTCCGCAGAAATTTGTTCGTATTTCTTCAGCTGTTTACATTCATCTAAATCCTGAAACATGAACATGTACATCGGAAGACAAATGTGCGTCGTAACGTCACCGCTTGAATCCAACTCTAAATATTCAACAAAAATCTCATCACTCGGCCTTCCTTCAAGCACTTGCATCATAAGGCATGCAAAAGGAACAACAGCCTGATAAGATTTATCATCACCGGGACGAGCAATAATTTGGGAATAGTCCTCTGAAATATCACATCCGCAGTGAATATCGGCATCCTCATATAAGGTTCCATATACGGGATCTGTTGGCGGAATAATTTTTGTTACTACTTGCCTTTCTTCACCGAGGATTTTTTGCAATATTTGTAAACGCTTATTAGAGTTCCTCCACTGATCCGATTGGCTGTCCGTTAATTGTAAAATCAATGTACCATCATTATTTATCGTAGCAGATGTGTATCCGTTTTCCAACAACGTGACTTTCCCCTTCGTTTCGAAAAAGGTTTTTGAATCAATACCAAACACGGTTTCACAAATCTTATTAGAAAGTCGATACTCATTTAGATCAAGTTCCCCCGACTCTTTATCCGTAAACGATCTAATATACGGTATATCCAATAAACAAGACGACAATAGCATAGAAAAGACCAATAATATCATAATGCATT
>JAFTMU010000328.1 GCA_017452215.1 Clostridia bacterium | reverse complement strand
GCCCAGGTTGTCGTAGCGAGCGGTCAGGAGGATCCGCTCCTCGCAGCCGTGCACCGAGATCTCCATGGAATCCTTGCCCGAGAGCGCTCCTGCCGAGAGGAACCCTGCCTCGTCACTCTGCTCCCGATAGGAAAGCAGAGGGGTGTTGTACCGTTCCCGATAGACCGCCTTGATATCCTCCACGGTCTTGCCCACAGAGAGCTGGGAGGCAAACAGAGGAACACTAACCTCCATACCACTGTAAAAATCCCCTACGATGGGAAGAAAGAGCGGCTCACAGGAAAGCCCCGTGATCGCCTTCATTTCCTTGAGATGCTTGTGCCCCTGTCCAAGAGCATACTGACGGGGGTAGTCCAAAAGGAGATCTCTCTCCCCGTCCTCGTAAGCGGCGATCATCTTTTTTCCGCCGCCGCTGTATCCCGTCAGGGACGTGCAGGAAAGCTTTGCGTCCTTGGGTAAAATTCCCGCCGCTACAAGGGGATAGATTAACGCAATAAAGCCGCTGGCATGACAGCCGGGGACGGCGATGCGCTTGGCTTTTTTTAAAGCCTCCTTGCGCTCCCCCGAAAGCTCGGGAAAGCCGTAGCACCACCCATCAAGGGTGCGATGCGCCGTAGAGGTGTCCAGCACCACCACGTCGGGATTGTCGATCATCGTCACCGCCTCTCTTGCCGCATCGTCGGGCAAGCAGAGAAAGACCGCATCGGCGCTGTTGAGCATCTCCCGTCTTGCATCGGGATCCTTTCTTTTCTCCTCGGGAAGCAGAAGCAGCTCAGTATCGGCTCTTGCCTCCAACCTCTCACGAATGCGCAGCCCCGTGGTGCCCGCACTGCCGTCAATAAATATCTTATACTTCTTCATTTTGCAAAAACTCCCTTACCGAACGGATCTGCGCCCCAACGCTCTGGGGTCCCGTGCTACCCTTGGAGATGCGCTTTGCAACGCAGGTCTCCAGAGAGATCTCGCCGTAAACGTCCTCTCCAAACAGCTGGGATTCCGCCCGATATTCCTCCATGGTCAGGCTCTCCAAGGTCTTGCCCGAGGCGATGCACTTGCTTACCAATGCGCCCACCAGCTTGTAGGCGGAGCGGAAGGGCATTCCCTTCTTGGTCAGATAGTCTGCCAGATCCGTCGCATTCAAAAATCCCTTTTGAGCGGCGGCGTACATTTCTTCCTTGTGGAATTTCATGGTCCTTACCATGGGGGCAAAGACCGAGAGACACATCTTCACGGTATCCACCGCATCAAATACGCTCTCCTTGTCCTCCTGCATATCCTTGTTGTATGCCAGAGGCAGTCCCTTGAGGGTGGTCAGGAGCGCCATCAGATCGCCGTATACCCTGCCCGTTTTTCCTCTGACCAATTCCGCCATGTCCGAATTTTTCTTTTGGGGCATGATGGAGGAGCCTGTGGTAAAGGCGTCGTCCAGCTGAACGAAACGGAACTCCCAGGAGGACCAAAGAATGATCTCCTCCGAGAAGCGGGAAAGATGCATCATCAGAATCGAGAGCGCCGAGAGGAGCTCTGCGCAAAAATCTCTGTCGGATACGCCGTCAAGACTGTTTTCGGTGATCCCCGCAAAGCCCAGCTGACGGGCAACGAGGTCACGGTCAATGGGATAGGTGGTCCCCGCCAAAGCGGCAGAGCCCAAGGGAGAATAATTCATTCTCGCCGCCGTGTCCGAAAGCCGTGCATCATCACGGCGGAGCATCATGGCATAGGCTAAGAGATGATGTGCCATAACGATGGGCTGCGCACGCTGCAAATGTGTGTATCCGGGCATGATAAAGCCCTGCGTCGCCTCTGCCTGCGTGCAAACGGCGTCGATCAGCTCCCGCACCATGCGGCGAATCTCACGGATCTCGTCCCGCAGATAGAGACGGATATCCAGAGCCACCTGATCGTTGCGGCTGCGGGAGGTATGCAGCTTTTTGCCCACGTCGCCAATGCGTCGGGTCAATTCCGCCTCCACGAACATATGAATATCCTCAGCACGGGGGTCAATGGGAAGCGCCCCGCTGTCAATATCGTCAAGGATCCCTTGCAGACCGTCCACAATGGCTTCACTCTCCAAGGGGGTAATGATCCCCACCGCCGACAGCATCATTGCGTGCTCCATCGAACCCGTGATGTCCTGTCGGTACATACGGGAGTCAAAGCGAATGGAGGAATTGAAATCGTCCGCCACCGCCGAGGTGTGCCCGTCGGTCCTTCCTGCCCACATTTTTTCCATGATACGAATTCCTTACTGTTTGATGTAGTAACCCAAAATTACTTGTTCTTGTTCTTTGCGGCAACCTGCGCCTGCACCGAGATGGGAAGTCACCACAGATTGATAAAGCCTGCGCTGTCCTTCTGATCGTAAACGTGATCCTCGCCAAAGGTTGCGATCTCCTCGGAGTAGAGGGACCAATCGCTCCATGCGCCTGCCTTGATCATGTTGCCCTTGTAGAGCTTGATGCGAACCTTACCCGTTACGTGCTCCTGGGTCTTGGAGACGAAGGCGGAAAGCGCCTCACGCAGAGGGGTGTACCACTGACCGTTGTAGAGCAATTCACCAAAGGTGACCGAAAGCTCCTTCTTATTGTGCATGGTCATCTTGTCAAGACAGAGAGATTCCAGATAATTGTGAGCGAAATACAGGATCGCTCCGCCGGGAGTCTCGTAAACGCCGCG
>JAFTMU010000327.1 GCA_017452215.1 Clostridia bacterium | reverse complement strand
ATCTGGCTGGTGGACCCTTACGTGTACGAGTATAAGCTCAGATCCACGCTTGCAGTGCCGTTGGAGCAGACCTTTGGAGATAGAGAGATTGATGGGGCGTACGACGACAATGCGATCCGCTTGGGGGATACGGCGCTTTACAAGCATTACAAGGCGTTACAGGTGCTGCCGGAGGATACGCTTCTGGTTTTGAGCAAGCCCTTTGTATACGGAGCGGCATCAAACGAGGCGTTTTATCAGAGAATGGTGAAGCTCTACCGTGCAATGGTGGAGTTTGAAGCGCCGTGAGTTTAACCACCGACCGTGCCGGTGGTTTGCACAAGCCCCCTTGGGGCATTCCACACGCTGAGCCTATAGGCTCGTCGAAAAATCCGCCACTTGCGGTAGTTGCCCTACCGCCACAGATGTGGCAACTATCTTTAGCCTCCCTTGTGTAAAGGGAGGTGGCACGGTGCGCCGTGACGGAGGGATTGTTTTATGATGTCTTGCCACGAGTACAATCCCTCAGTCAGCTTCGCTGACAGCTCCCTTTGCACAAGGGAGCCTTCCGCTGCGGCGGGAACTGTGCAAGGCTAAAGCTTTTGGAACCACCGGCACTGCTGGTGATTTTCGTTTCACAATAAAGAGGTGGCGTGCAAATGCGGACTGCATTTGTAAGTCTCCTTTTTTATTCAACGATTGTTTTTATTTTTGTAAAGGAGTATTTATTGACAAGAAAGGGCGGATACTGTATAATATTGATGAAGAAGAAAGGAGCCTTGAAGCGTGGTTTTTTCATCGCTCATTTTCCTGTTTGCTTTTCTTCCCACGGTGCTGGCGGTATATTACCTGTTGCCTGCAAGGTGGCATAATATCGTTCTTTTTTTGTTCAGCCTTTTGTTTTACGGTTGGGGAGAGCCTGTATATATCCTTTTGATGCTGTTTTCGATTCTTTCGGCGTATTTTTTCGGTTTTTTGATCGCTCGGTATCGGGAAGCGGATCCCCCACGTGCTAAACGCATGATGCTCCTATCGGTATCCGTCAACCTGCTGCTCTTGTTCTTTTTTAAGTATTATAACTTTTTCGCTGTCAATCTTTCCCGTCTGCCCCTGGTTTCCATTCCTGTGATCGAGGGCTTGGCGCTACCCATCGGTATTTCCTTTTATACCTTTCAGATCATTTCCTATACCGTGGACGTGTACCGTGGGGATTGTGGGGTACAAAAAAAATTCGTCCCCTTTGGAGCTTACGTTACCCTTTTTCCACAGCTGATTGCAGGACCTATCGTCAAATACCGAGAGGTGGACGAGCAGCTGGCAGAGAGACGGGAGACGGTGGAGGAATTTTCAGGCGGCGTTTTGCGATTTGTATCGGGAGTTGCCAAAAAGGTATTGATCGGAGATATGCTGGCGTCGGGGTACGTTTATTTTCGTTCTCTCGGGGAGCTTTCTCCCACGGTGCTGGGGGCTTGGTTGACGGTGATCCTGTATTCCTTGCACCTGTATTATGATTTTTCGGGATACTCGGACATGGCGATAGGTCTTGGGCATATGTTTGGCTTTCATTTTCCCGAGAATTTCAATTATCCCTATATTTCCAAAAGCATTACCGAGTTCTGGCGCCGTTGGCACATGTCGCTTTCCTCTTGGTTTCGGGAGTACGTGTATATCCCTCTCGGAGGCAACAGACGGGGCAGGGCAAAGCAATACCGTAACCTGTTTGTGGTGTGGATGCTCACGGGTTTTTGGCATGGAGCAAATTGGAGCTTTTTGCTCTGGGGTGTTTATTTTGCCGTTATATTGATTTTGGAAAAGATGTTTTTGCTCCGCTTTTTGGAGCGTCTCCCCTCTGCTTTGCAGCATGCATATGCGATCCTTTTGATCCTTTTTGGATTCTTGATCTTTTCCACCCCCGATCTTTCCTCTGCCTTAAGGAATTTTGGCGCTATGCTTGGCGTGGGTGTGAGCGGAATTTTTGGACGTGTGCCCGTATATCAGCTTTTGCGCCTGCTGCCGCTTCTTTTGATTTCGGTGATCGGAGCGACGCCGCTCCCACGGCGGGCATGGGAGCGCATGATGAAGCGGCATCCGAGGGTGACGGTTGCCGTTCCCGTATGCGTTTTTCTGGTAACCCTTTTGTGCACGGCGT
>JAFTMU010000326.1 GCA_017452215.1 Clostridia bacterium | reverse complement strand
GCGGGTCAATTCGATCGGCTGCAAGCGGTAGCCGTCCAGTTCCATGGGGGAGAGGAGCGTGCGCAGCTGCTCCTCGGTGGGGACGGAGCGGAGAGTGACGTGGTAGATCTTGGGGATCTCGTGTCTTGGGTGGGTCATTCGATTGGCAAAATCCCCGTCGTCGGTGAGGAGAAGAAGCCCTTCGGAATCCATATCCAGGCGTCCTACGGGATAGACTCTGGTGCCGACGGCACGAACGAGATCGGTGACGGTTTTTCTGCCTTTCTCATCCCTTGCGGTGGTCACGTAGCCACGGGGCTTATGCAGCATGACGTATCTGCGAGGCGTTTCCTTGCGTGAAACGATTCTTTTGCCGCAGTATTCGACTACGTCGGTTTCGGGATCGACGGAGTCACCGATCCTTGCGGGGACGCCGTTGACGGTCACCTTACCTGCGAGGATCTCTGCCTCTGCCGCTCGGCGGGAGAGGACACCGCAATCCGAGAAGAATTTTTGCAGCCGCATTTGCGACCTCCTTCTTTTGAATAAAATTGTCGATTGTAAAAGTTGAAGAGATGAATATTGACAAGGAGTTTGGAAGGATGAACATTGCGATGTTTCTCCACTGCCTCCTAAAAACAATCCCTCCGTCACGGCATAGCCGAGATCCCCAAAAACTCGCAAGCTCGTTTCGGGGAATCTCGTTGCCGTGCCACCTCCCTGTGCACAAGGGAGGCTTTTTAGCAATCATCCGTATGAGAAAATAGCTATTTTGATAGTGAACTGCTTCCAAGGCTCCCTTGTGTAAAGGGAGCTCCCGACGATAGTCGGGTGAGGGATTGTTCTTTTTTGATTTTTACCATCACTCTAAAATGAAAATGACGGTACTATGAGAATAAGCCCATCAGCCATTGCCAAAAGCCTTGCTTGACGGGGTATTTTTCAACGGTATAAAGCGCAATGAGCGGAACGGCACCAACGGTTTCGAGGGCTCCGTCATTGTTTGTATCGCATAGAAAGACCGCTCTCCCTAAAATTTCTTCCGTGGCGACGGGGGCGAACTCAAAGCGCCGACATTCGATGACGGTTTGGATTTGGGTGCTATCTCTTGGGAGAGAGACCGTCAGGGCATCGGGATTGGAGAGCATGACGTAAGCATCCTTACCTCCAACCAAGGAAAGAGGGCAAAGGAGCTGGTTTTCCACACAAAGAGAGACGGAATGGTACTGCTCGAATCCATAGTCCAGCATCTCGGTGTGGTCGTCCCAATCGTCGGGAGCGTTCAGCGTGACGGCGATGAGGGTCAATCCGTCCCGTTGGGCGGCGGAGACCAGGCATCTGCCGCTACGCTTGGTAAAGCCTGTTTTAACGCAGATACAGTCCTGGTAAATGCGCATCATCTTGTTGTGATTGACCAGTAGGCGCACGCCCTCGGTGCCTTGATGAGGAATGGTGGTCTTTCTGGTGGAAACGATGGTGCTTAAAAGCTCATTTTGTAAAAGCGCCCGAGTGATCAAGGCAAGATCCCGAGCGGTGGTGTAATGCTCCTCGTGATCCAAGCCGTGGGGGTTGGTAAAATGCGTATCCCGCAATCCCAGCTCCCAAGCCTTTTGGTTCATTTCATCGGCAAACGCCTCGATGCTGCCGGAAAGTCCGATGGCGATGGCTGCCGCCGCATCGTTGGCGGATTCTAACAAAAGGGCATACAAAAGCTGCTCCAGAGTCAACGTTTCTCCCTCGAAAAGATAGACCGAGGAGCCTTCCACGCCCACGGCGCCGGGATCGGTGACGATGACGGTGTCGGGAGAGGCGAGAGAGAGGGCGACCAAGGCGGTCATGATCTTTGTGGTGCTTGCCATGGGGAGACGTTTGTCCTTTTGCTTTTCCCAGATCACGCTGCCGCTTTCTGCCTCGATCAGCACTGCGCTTTGCGCAGAGACAGAGGGGAGGGCGGCTTCTGCATAGGTTGGAAACACCGTCATGGAGAAGAGAAGCGAGAGGGAAAGGAGCAGAACGGTTGCTTTGATCTTTTTTGACATAATAATACCCTCCGGAAAAAACACATTTTATCCATGTATATTTTTCCGGAGCGGTATTTATGTCATGTGATTATCTGATGGTGCCGCTCTCCAAGGTCTTCTCGGAGATCTTGCCCTTCTTTTGAACAGCGGGAACCTCATCGGCGGAAACGACGGTCTCGGTAACAACGACACCCTTCTTCTCCAGCTTCTTGCGCTCCTTTGCTTCCTTCTTGAGACGCTTCTTGTCTTCCTTGGAGAGCTCCTCGGGAATTGCCTCTACCTCTTCGATAGCAAGCTCGGCATCCTTTGCTTCCTCCTGTGCCATCTTCTGGCAGTATGCCTCCTCCAATTCGGAGACCACCTTTTCCTCCTCGGCGCTCTTATCTGCCTCGGACTTGAAGAATACGTTCTTGATTCTTTCGATCAGATCGGGAGCGTTGTAGACCAGCTCGGCAACCTGCTCCACGGGAGTAAGTCTCTCTGCGGTCATGGGGATCATATCTACCTCGCCCTCGGGAGAAACGGTCAAAAAGCCAACGGGGGTAACGGTCACGCCGGTTCCACCGCCGCCGCCAAAGTTCTTTGTGCCTTCCTCGTTCTTTACGGGAAGATCCAAGCCGCCGGAGGCAAAGCCCATGGAGACCTTGGAGATGGGAATGATGACGGTTCCGGAGGGGGTGAGGATCTGCTTACCGACAACGGTGTCGGCGTCGATGACCGTGCGTACTTGATCCAAAGAGGAGCGGATGATTTCCTTGATAGAAGATTCGTTTACCATAATGATTGATCCTTTCGTATCTTTATGTTTAATATTATTTTTTTAAATCATTGAGCGGCGCTTCCGCTTTTGTTCTTTTGACGTATTGCCGCTTTTTTGCGGGCAATCGCCTTTTCTTTGTTGTAGGAGAGAAGCATGCCCACGGCGAGCCTGATGGCACGGCGGAGCTTGATGGAGCAGGCGATATCGATATCGGCGCTGCAATGTCCCGAGGTGTAGTTGGGCGTGATTTGCATCTCACCGTCCCTACGGTCGATGTGATTAAAGCAGGTCTCGATGAAATTCAAAACGTAAGAGGCGCTTTGCAGAATGACGCCGTAGAGAATGGCGGTGCTTGCCGCATCGTCGCTTCCTACCTCGATCTGCATCTTACGCACTCGGATGTGCAGTCTTCCTGCGGTGAGGGAGTAGAGCTTTTTGAGCAGCGCCAGGATCATTTCCAAATTCTCTTTGAGATTTGGGGTAGGGAGCTTTTGTCCCGTTTGATCGGTTTCGTGCTGCTTTTTTCGCTTTGCTGCCTTTTTCTCTGCTCTGAGACGCTTGCGCTCGGCTTTTTCTGCCAATTTTCGTTGGCGCTTCAGCTCCTTGCGCAACGCCTTTTCCGGATCACGGCACCGCTCAAAGTCCTTGGGGGGCTTCTTTTTTGGTTCCTTGTCCGAGATCAGCGTAAATCGGATGCCGCAAACCGAGGCGACGACCCGTAATTTTTCCTTGCAAACGATGCGGATGCTTGCCGAACCGAACAGGATCAGCAACGCAAGGAATGCAATGATCGCCAAAACGATCCACAATACTATCAATTCAATTCCTCCTTTTCATTTGGAGTTTGATCGGCGGGGGAGACGGGAGTTGCGCCGTTTTCAAAGACAACGTCGGCTTCCTCCGAATCCACGGGCTCGGTGTAGTCCGAGGGCAGCTCTGCCGAAAGATCGGCGGTGAGCTGTTCTTCCTCCTCACTGCTTACGCCCTCTGCCTGTGCCGCTGCCACGCTCAAAGCCTCGGTCTCGGGTAATTCATCCAAGGAATTGATGCCGAACACACGCAAGAACTTGTCGGTGGTGACGTAGAGCATGGGACGTCCCGGAGCGTCAAGCCGTCCTGCCGCCTCGATGAGTCCTTTATCCAGGAGAGAGTTGACCGCATAGGAGCTGTCCACGCCTCTGACCAGATCGATGTAGGAGCGGGTAACGGGCTGGTTATAGGCTACCACTGCCAGCACCTCCATAGAGGAAGCGGAGAGATTTCCGCCACGGCGAATGCCCAGCGCCTCACGGATATAAGAGGCGTATTGCTCCTTGGTGGATAATTGGCAAGCGGTGGGGTAGAGCAGAAGCTGGATCCCGTGGTGGGTATCCTCCTCCTCGAAGCGCTTTGCCATTTCCCGTACCATGTTTTTGATATCCTTTGCACTAAGCCCCAGGACCTCACCGAGCTTATCGTAGCGCATGGGGTGACCTGCTGCGTACAGGATCGCTTCGATCGCTCTCTCGATCTCGATGGCTGAGGTCAGCGGCTCGGGATAGGTTGGGAATACTTTGTTTTCTTCCATAATATAGTGTCAGGTTCCTTTCTTGGGATTTTGAGGCTCATCCTTGGAGAATTCCTTTGCTTTTTCTGCCATGGAACGAATGATATCGTTCATATCCAAGCCGATATCGTCCAAGAGGTCCTCGTCTTCCTCGGAGAGCTGATTATCCAGCATCTCGGCGACCTGCGCCTCGGCTTCCAGGTCACTGTCGTCCTCGGGAATCAGCTCCTCGGCATCAAGAAGTGCCAGGGCAGCCTCCTCCTTTGCCCGCTTTCGTTCCTCGGCACGTCTTG
The DNA here is from genome assembly GCA_017452215.1 of Clostridia bacterium. GTDB lineage: Bacteria > Bacillota > Clostridia > Oscillospirales > CAG-272 > UMGS1865. Next base: position 5,062 of record JAFTMU010000326.1, on the reverse strand, counting down.
CACGCTCCTCGGCACGCAGGCGTTTCTTTTCGGCAAGCTTTTGCTCTCTGATGATACGCCGCTGCTCTCGGTGCATTTCTGCCTTGGAGGACAGAGGAATGTGCTCGTCGCCGTGAACGGCAGGGTTATATTCCTTCTCGACCTCACCCTCCTCGGGAGGGGTCTCGTTAATGACGAAGCGTGTATCCACACCGTGAATGACGGTGTAGGAATCGGGATCCTCTTCAATGAGGATCTTGCGCACCTTGATCAATTCCAGAATTCCCAAGAAAATGGCGATCATATCCGAGAGGGAGACCGCATCGTGCAAAAGCGTTTGCATGGAGGTATCCCGTTGCTTGGACATACGGTGCAGGATGCCGACGATCTTGACGTCGACGGGAATGATGGGCTTTGCCACCAAGGGAACGAAGGTTGCTTTTTCCGCCTTGGGGCGGGACTCGTTTGCCGCAATGATGCGGCGGACTGCGATGCACAGGCTTGTGACCTGCTGATCGGCTACGTAAGAGGTGTCTACCGAGATCTCGTCGGTATCCTTGACCATGCGCCCACTGTACAATTGGTACAGGGGAGCCATTTTTTTGACTGCCTCCTTTGCCTGCTGATAGCGCAGGAGCGCCTCGGCAAGGTCGGCTCTAGGGTCCTTTTCGTCCTCCTCCTCACGGGGGAGCAGCATACGGCTTTTGATCAGCATCAATTCGCTTGCCATGACGATAAATTCGCCTGCGACCTCCATATCCGTGTCCTCTGCCGCCTTGATATATTCAAGGTACTGATCGCAGATCAGGGCAATGGGGATATCGATGATATTCACTTTATTTTTTTGGATCAGCATGAGTAAGAGGTCCAAGGGACCCTCAAATTGATCCAAGCGATAAGTGACTGCTTCCATGAGAGGATGGGATCCTTTCTGATTGTTTGTGTGAGTTATCCGGGTAAGAGCTGTGCGGTGAGCATCTCTGCAAAAATTGACCACGCACCGTTAAAGACGGGGGTTCTGATCAGGAGCGTCAATTCCTCGGCGATCCAAGAAAAGGGGGAGAAGCCGAAGTTGGAGAGAACCATGAGGGTGATCAGAAGTCCGAACATGATCTCCCGCTCGTAGCGCATGATTCCAAAGTACGCCTTGGGGGGCAGAAAGATCAATGCGATCCGAGAACCGTCAAAGGGGGGGATCGGGATGAGATTGAACGCCATGAACAGGAAATTGTACAAAGCACTCATCATAAAAAACTCGGTGGCAATGCTGACGCAGTTCACGATAAACACGTTATCAACGGTATACGCCAGATAAATGCTCCAAGCCTGAAACAGACCGAATAGGGCGGCGCTGATGGCGCCGAGGATCCCGTTTGCAAGAGGTCCTGCCAGGGCAGAGAGCGCCATGCCTCGCTTGGGGTTGCGGAAATTACGGGTATTGATGGGAACGGGCTTTGCCCAACCGAAGCCGAACACCAGCATACAAATGAAGCCTACGGGGTCCAGATGCTTTAAGGGGTTCAGGGTCAGGCGTCCGAGATTGTGGGCGGTGTTATCGCCGCACTTCCACGCCACGTACCCGTGGGCGGTCTCGTGCAACGAAAGCGCCAGCATGATGATGGGCAAGCTGAGCAGGAGGGAGATGAGAATGTCTCGGATATCTCCGCCTGCAAGAATATCAAGCAGCATTGTGGGATCTCACTTTCTTTTGCGTTCAGAGTTGAATGCCTGTGTAGTCGGCGATCAGTCTCCAAAGGTCGCTTCTTCCTTCTCCCTTGAGGGCGGAATAGAACAGGATCGGCGTGTCGGTGGGAATGGACGGATGACTGTGGAGCAGCTCCTCGGATTTCTTCCTTTCGGTGGCGTTGAGCTTATCTGCCTTGGTTCCCACCACGATGAAGGGAATATCCGTTTGGGAAAGGAAGGAGAGCATCATCTCGTCGTCCTTGGTGGGACCGATGCGGCTGTCCACCAATTGAATGACCAGCTTTAACAGGTCGAGGTTGGGATTCTGGGTAAAGTATCCGTCGGTCAGTGCGGACCACTGCGCCTTATCGGCAGGGGCACGCTTTGCAAATCCATAACCGGGCAGGTCCACCAAAAACAGCTTTTTATCTACGTCGTAAAAGTTGATGGTGATGGTCTTTCCCGGGGAGGCACTGACACGTGCCAGAGATTTTCTGCCCAACAGGGAATTGATCAAGGAGCTTTTACCTACGTTGGACCGCCCCGAAAAGGCGATCTACACCATGGCGTCCTTGGGGAATTGCTTTGGGAGCCCCGCACTGATGCGGAGATCGGTTTTATTGAGATTGAGCGCCATGCTTGCTCCTTTCCGTATTCTTGGTTATGATCATTTCTCGGTGAAATGCAGGTGGGGTTGGCTTTGGGGGACGGGAATATACTTGGAGGCTGCGACGGAATCCTCTTGCTTTCCGTTTTCTGCGGTGGCGTCCTGCTTTTCGGGAAGCAGCGCCTGCTTTAACACATCCGAGATCTTGCGGCAGGGAAAGAAGTGCAGATTTTCACGTGCCAGGGGATCGATCCTTTCCAGATCCCGTTCGTTGTCGGCGGGAATGAGGACCGTCTTGGCGCCTGCGCTGTACGCTGCCATGGTCTTTTCCTTTAGTCCTCCGATGGGGAGCACGTTGCCACGAAGGCTGATCTCTCCCGTCATTGCCACGTCACGGCGAACGCATCTCTTTGTGAGTGCGCTGACAAGGGCGGTTACCATGGTAACGCCTGCCGAGGGACCGTCCTTGGGGGTTGCTCCCTCGGGGAAATGAATGTGGATGTCCTTGGTCTTGTAAAAATCGGTGGGAATGCCGTATTCCGCCGCAATGGAGCGGACGTAGCTGACGGCGATTTTTGCCGATTCCTTCATGACCTCGCCCAAAGAGCCTGTGGTCTCGATCTTTCCCGTTCCCTCGAGAACGGCGACCTCCACCTTGAGGAGGGTTCCTCCAAGCTCGGTATACGCCAAGCCGTTGACACAGCCTACCTCATCCTCTGCCTCAACGGCTTCGGGCAAAAGCTTGCGTGTGCCAAGGTAGTCCTTGACGTCCTTTTGAGTGACGGTGATGCTCTTTTTGTTTTCCTCCAAGAGCTTTTTGCCGACCTTGCGGCACAGGGTGGCGATGGTGCGCTCCAAATTACGCACGCCAGCCTCCCGAGTATAGTAGTCGATGATCTCGATGAGAGCGTCGTCGGTGATGCGGAGCATTCGCTTGGTGATGCCGTGGCGCTTGAATTGCTTGGGGATCAAGTGATCCTTGGCGATCTCCAGCTTTTCCCGCTTCGTGTAGATGGAGAGCTCGATGATCTCCATACGGTCAAGGAGGGGGCGGGGAACGGTGTCCAGCGTATTTGCCGTGGCGATGAACATACAGTCGGAAAGATCGAAGGGAAGCTCCACGAAGTGGTCACGGAAGGTCTTATTCTGCTCGCCGTCCAAAACCTCCAAAAGAGCGGAGGTAGGGTCGCCTCGGGAATCGTTTGCCAGCTTATCAATCTCGTCCAAAAGAATGAGAGGATTGCGCACGCCTGCCTGTGTCAGAGCGGCGATCAGGCGCCCGGGCATGGCACCGATATAGGTTTTGCGATGGCCACGGATATCTGCCTCGTCACGCACACCTCCCAAGGAGATGCGCACGTATTTGCGGTTCATCGCTTTTGCGATAGAGGAGGCGATGGAGGTCTTTCCCACGCCGGGAGGGCCTACAAGACAGAGAATCTGATTATTGAGCGCAGGATTGAGCTGCTTTGCGGCGATGTACTCCACAATACGCTCCTTGACCTTTTCAAGCCCGTTGTGGTCGGCGTCAAGCACCTTTTGCACGGCGGAAAAGCTGATGCGATCCTTGGTGGTCTTGCTCCACGGAATGGAAAGACAGGTGTCCAGATAGTTTGCAAGGACGGTTGCCTCGGCAGAACCGAAGGGGGTCTTGGAAAGGCGGTCGTTCTCTTTGGTCAGCTTTGCCTCCACCTCGGGGGGAAGCTCCGCCTTTTTGATGCGCTGGGCGAATTCGGCAACCTCGTCGCCCTCGCCAAGCTCCTCCTGAATGACCTTGATCTGCTCACGCAGGTAATATTCCTTTTGGTTGCGGCTCATGCGTGCGTTGACACGGCGGCGAATGAGCGCCTCCTCCTCCATGATGACGGCTTCCTCCTGTAAAAAGTCAAGCACCAGCTCGGCACGCTTGAAGGGATCCAAGCATTCCAGAACGGCTTGCTTATCCAAGGGACGCATCAACAGGTTTGCCGCAATGGCGTCGGCAAGGACACCGGGGTCCTTGTGACGGCGCAGGGAGCTTTGCCAATCCTCGCTGTTGGCGGGGACGAATTTTGCGTTACGCTCTACGGCACGCAAGAGCTCGTGCACGGCTGCCTCACCACGGACGCCGCCGTTGTCGGGCATGGAGATATGCTTACATACCAGGTCTGCCTCGATGCGGCTCTGTCCCACGAAAAAGTAACGGGAGACGGTGGCACGGAGCAAGCCGTCGGCAATGATGCGGGTCTGCCCCTCGGGGGTGCGCAGCATTTGCTTGATGCGGGCGACGGTACCGACACGGTAGAAGGGAAACTCCTCGTCGGTGTCTTCGTCGCTTTCTTTATAGGAGGTGAGGAACAGGAGAGAGGAGCTTGACGCTGCTGCCTTTGCCGCTGCGCCAAAGATCTCGTTACCTGCCTCGAAATTGATGGTGATCATGGGAAATGCGACCGTTCCTCGCAAAGCGATAACGGGCAAGGTGACCTGCTCGGCCTTTTCGATATATGAGGGCATTACGGAACTCCTTGGGAAACTTTAAAAACTATTCTTACAATTACTTTATTATAGCACACTTTTTCTCTGATTTCCATAGTTTTTTGAAAAAAAGTTCCCCGAAACAGGATCTTTTTCGGCTTTTTTACACCGGGAAATGGTAATAATTTCCTTTCCTTTGGCAAAAACGGTTTCGGGGAGGAAGGAATGGAAGAAAAAACGATTTTTTTCGGCGGGGACTTTACTTACAAAAAAGTTTGTGTTATACTATAAGGTGACCTGAAAGGGATCGAATTTTGCAAAACGGAGGCTGTATGG
>JAFTMU010000041.1 GCA_017452215.1 Clostridia bacterium | reverse complement strand
TGTCAAGGAGGGTATTGCAATTTTTTTGGGAATCGTGTATAATATATTATTATATTTGCAAAAACCAAAGTTCATGCGAACGGATAGGACCAATGCTATGAATAAAATGAAGGTTGGCGTGATTGGCGCTACGGGTATGGTAGGACAGCGCTTTTTGACGCTTCTTGCCGATCAACCCTACTTTGAGGTCTCGGTGCTGGCGGCAAGCGCACGCTCGGCGGGCAAGACCTACTCGGAGGCTGTGGGAGAGAGATGGAAGATGAGCGTTCCCATGCCCGAGCAGTTCAAGAATATGACCGTTCTTGATGCGGCGAATATTGGGGAGGTGGGAGAGAAGTGCTCCTTCGTTTTCTGCGCCGTGGATATGAAAAAAGACGAGATCAAGGCTTTGGAGGAGGCATACGCCAAGGCAGAGATCCCCGTGGTCTCCAACAACTCGGCAAACCGTTGGACTCCCGACGTTCCCATGGTGATCCCGGAGATCAACGACGGACACCTGGAGGTCATTGCGGCACAGCGGAAGCGCTTGGGCACCAAGAGAGGCTTTATTGCCGTAAAGCCCAACTGCTCTATTCAATCCTACGTTCCCGCCCTGACACCTCTGTTGAAGTACGGCATCAAGGAGGTGGTTGCCACCACCTATCAGGCGATCTCCGGTGCAGGCAAGACCTTCCGTGAATGGCCCGAGATGATCGACAACGTGATCCCCTACATCGGCGGCGAGGAGGAGAAGAGCGAACAGGAGCCCCTGCGTGTCTGGGGTAAGGTAGAGAACGGCGAGATCGTCAAGGCAGATGCTCCCCTGATCACCACCCAGTGCATTCGTGTCCCCGTGACAGACGGTCACACGGCGGCAGTGTTCGTGCGCTTTGAAAACAAGCCCACCCGTGAGGAGATCCTGGATGCTTGGAAGAATTTCTCCGGCAAGCCCCAGGAATTGAAGCTTCCCCACGCTCCCGAGCAATTTATCACCTACTTTGAGGAGGATAACCGTCCCCAGGCGAAGATAGACCGTGATATTTACGGCGGTATGGGCGTGACGGTGGGACGCTTGCGTGAGGATACTCTCTTCGACTACAAGTTCGTGGGTCTTTCTCACAACACCCTCCGTGGTGCTGCCGGCGGTGCGGTTCTGATCGCCGAGCTGCTTTACAGAGAGGGATATTTTAACTGAATATATGGGAGGGAGACTCTTGTGGGTCTCTCTCTTTTTTGCTTTTTTTGATTTATAGATAAAAAAATTGAAAAAACCCTTGACAAAAAAAGGAGGATGTGGTATAATACCGAATTGATACGGACTTTGTCCGTCTCTCTGCCATGCAAATTTTTACGTACAAGCATGGTCGAATAGTCCATAGGGAGGTGTAAAACATGGAAAAGATTATACATTCTTATGAAAGCATGTTCATCGTCAGATTGGCAAACGGCGAGGAGGCCGCAAAAGCTACCGTGAACAAGTTCACCGATCTGATCAAGGCAAACGCCGAGAACGTACAGATCGATGAGTGGGGCAAGCGTCGTCTTGCATATCCCATTGAGGATATGAACGAAGGCTACTACACCGTGACTACTTTCAAGAGCGAGAGCGATTTTCCGGCTGAGCTTCAACGTTTGATGAACATTGACGAGA
>JAFTMU010000040.1 GCA_017452215.1 Clostridia bacterium | reverse complement strand
CGAGACCAACTTTGCAGCAGCAGGTTACGTTAAGGTAACTCTCCTCAGCGGCGAGACTGTTGTCATCGTGGCAGCAGATGCTACCGTTGACAACGTAAAGGCAGTTGCACAGAGAGTAATTGACAGTGGCTACAACGGCGCACACATGGAAACCCTTCTGGGCTTCGGTGCTACCCCCAAGGCTGCAGAATAATAGAAAGGAGATTGATGAATATGAAAAACTATGTTGAGCCTATCGTAAATCTTCTTTACTTGGAGAACGAGGACATTCTCACCGCATCCGGTGACGAAAGCGACCTCTGGGGCGACGATATTTTCGCCATCCTGAACGGTTGATCCTCATAGCTCCCAAAAGCAAAAACCTGCCCGCCCCGATCTCGGGGCGGGCTTTTTGTTCGTTTTTTATTTTCCTACCGTACCCTCATAAACGGTGTCCTCGGTCAGCGTATTGATCACCGCCTCGCTGAAATACTCCAAGGGATCCACCTGCAATCCCTTCACCGTCATTTCCAAATGCAGGTGAGGCTCCTCTGCGATCTCCATCATGGCAGTATCGCCAACCGACCCAAGCAGCTGCCCCGTCACAACGTCGTTACCAACGGCTATGCCCTCGGCAAACTCCTTGGCAAGATTTTTATAAACGGTCACGCACTCACCGCCGTGGGAGAGCGCCACACACCAACCCATCATGGGGTCCTCCCAGATCTGCGCCACCTCGCCGTCAGCAACGGCAAACACAGGGGCGGACGCCTCGGTGGCAATGTCAACGCCAAGATGAATGCGATAATCGTTCATGGTCTGGGAAAATACCTGCGTGTCCACACTGTGCTTCTTGGTCAAGGACCCGGAAACGGGCAGAGACAATTCGGGCACGGTGTCGTTGTAGGTGGGCTCGCTGCCGCCGTTTTGATCGGGGGGCGTCTGCGTGGTTCCGTCTCCCGAGCCCGAGGGGAGGGAATCATCGGGATTCTTATTCGCTCTGTTGGTTGCCACGGTCACCACCAGGACCACCGACAGCGCCAAAAGAATGACGATGGCAGAGAGGTAAACGGCACGGTTGATGCGCACCTGCTTCAGTTTTTTGAAAAATTCGGATTCTTTCCACTTTTTCATTAGCTTAACTCCTTTGCTTTTCCATTTGTGATTTGCTTCGAGGGAGCATCTTGTCGGGAAGCTCCCCCGTGTTGCTGACTTTATTTTTGCCATTCGGGGACGATTTATACAGACAAGGAAATTTTTTTGCTAAAAAACACAAAAAAATCACCCACGCTTCAGCAAGCGTGGGAATATTTTTATACCTATTCATGGTACGTTCATATTTTTGTGATAATATATATTTAACTGTCAAAATATCGTCATAGACGAGAGAGAGGAAGAGTTACTTTCTATGATAAAGATCGAACATCTTGTAAAAAACTACGGAACGGCGTGTGCTGTTGACGACGTCAGCTTTTCGGTCGAGGAGGGCGAGATTGTCGGCTTTCTCGGTCCCAACGGAGCGGGAAAAAGTACGACGATGAATATTCTCACGGGATATCTTTCCTCCACGTCGGGCAAGGCGTCCATTGCGGGCATCGATATCCTCAAGGATCCCATCGGCGCCAAAAAGCTCATCGGATACTTGCCCGAGCAGCCCCCGCTGTATTTGGATATGACCGTGGAGGAGTATCTGAACTTTGCTTACGAGCTCAAATGTTGCAAGCTGGACAAGCGGGAGCACATTTCCAAGATCTGCGAAACGGTCAAGATCAAGGAGGTCTACCACAAGGTCATTCGCACCCTTTCCAAGGGATACCGCCAAAGAGTTGGCATTGCGCAGGCATTGATCGGAAACCCCAAGGTCATTATTTTCGACGAGCCCACCGTAGGACTTGATCCCAAGCAGATCATCGAGATCCGCAACCTGATCCGCTCCCTGGGCAGATCCCACACCGTCATTCTTTCCACCCACATTTTGCAGGAGGTGCAGGCGGTTTGCGACCGTATCGTCATCATCAATAAGGGCAAGATCGTAGCAAACGAAAAGACCGAGAACATCTCCCGTGTCATGGCAAACAACCGCCGCTTCAACATCAAGGTAGCAGGACCGCAAAAGGAAGTGCTTTCCATGCTGCGGGATACGCAGGGCATCAGCTATGCCGAAGCCCTTGCCGAGCGTGACGGCGATGCGTATTCTTATATGATCGAAAGCGAGAGCGGTATTGATATCCGCAAAAAGCTGTTTTTCCGTCTTGCCGAGCGCAATTGGCCCCTCGTGGGCATGGAGGCGCTGGGCATGAGCCTGGAGGATATCTTCATTTCCGTTGTTGATACCTCCGAGGAAAAGAAGCTGCTCCGTGCCAACCCCTACGAGCGCTCCTCCCGTAAATCAAAGGGCAAACAAAAGGGAGCCATCGAGAAGGAGATCGGACAAACCCTGTACGCCGACGCCGAGCGTCAAAGAAGCGAGGCGGCAGAGGACGTCACCGAGGACGAAGAATAAGGCGTAAACGAAGAAAGGAATTTATCATGCTTGCTATTTACCGTAAAGAAATGGCCTCCTATTTTGTCAATCCCATCGGATATGTCTACCTTGGGATCTTTCTGGTCTTTTCTGCACTGCTTTGCTGCTACACCACCATTGTTTCGGGCACGTATAGCACCACAAACTACTTTTTCTATCTGATTATGTCGCTCATCATCTTCATTCCTCTTTTGACCATGCGTCTGTTTGCCGAGGAGAAAAAGATGCGCACCGAGCAAATGCTTCTGACCGCCCCCGTAAGTCTTACGGGAATGGTGCTTGGGAAGTATTTTGCCGCCCTGACCCTGTTTGTTGGCGGCGTGCTGGTCTCCTGTGTCAATTTTATTCCCCTGTACGTGATCTCCGCCGCTGAAAAGAGCGGCTCCACCACGCTGTCCCATATCGGTCCCGTGACGGGGGAGATCGTGGGCAGTCTCATTGCCGTGCTCCTTTTGGGCGCCGCTCTGATCGCCATCGGAACCTTTATCTCCGCCCTGACCGAGAATCAGCTTTCCGCAGCCGTCGTCACCATCGGCGTCATTGCTGTCATGGTGCTTTTGAACGTGCTGAATATGCTCACCGATAACGCAGGACAGCCCCTCATCGGCGTCTATGCCATTCGTTTCGTCATCGATTGGGTGTGCGTGCTCAGCAGATATACGGCGTTCAGCCAAGGCTTGTTCGATTTTTCCGCCTTGCTTTACTACGTATCCATCGCCTTCGTTTTCCTGTTTTTGACCGTTCGTGTGTACGAAAAGCGCCGTTGGGGTTGATCGGACGGAGGAATCGGTCTTATGAAAAAACAGTTTATCCGAAGCAAAAAAATGCGTCACGGTACCGTGGCAGCCATTCTGACCGCAATGGTCATTCTGGTGGCAGTACTGCTCAATGCCGTGGCGGTAGCAGTGATAGAGCGGTATTCGCTTTACGTTCCCCTTTACGGCGAGCCTGTGTTTGACGTTTCCGGGGCATGCTACGATTTTTTGGGCGAAGCCTTTGAGCATGCGTCCAAGGATGAGAAAAAAGCTCCCCCGGTGGAGATCTGGTTCTGCGATAACGAGTGGAACGTCAGCAGCAGCGAGCACGCCAACTACTACCTCTATCATACCGCAAATCAGATCGCCGATCATTTTCCCAACGTCACTCTCAAATATTTCGATATTTACACCAATCCCAAGCCCGTGCAAAAATACACCGTGGCGACCAATCCCTTAACGGGGGAGGAGATCGAAACCGCTCTGTATACCACCAGTGTCATCGTGATTTGCGGTGATTATTACAGAGTGTATTCTTACAACGAATTTTTCGCATACAAAGGGGAGGAGGAAAGCCCTTGGGCGTATAACGGCGAGAAAAAGCTTGCCTCTGCCATCATGCAAGCGATCTCTCCCAAACCCGTGGCGTGCCTTTTGAACAACCACGGCGAGGTCTTTTACGATTATGAGCTGTTGACGCTCCTGGATGACGCAGGCTATACCGTGGCTTATATCGACTTGTATCAGGAGAAGATCCCCGAGAACTGCGACCTGATCATCAGCTACAATCCCAACACCGACCTTATCGACGACACCCTTTCCGATATTTCCGAGATGCAGATCCTTAATGAAGTTCTCTCCGAGGGTGGCAATTCCTTCCTGGTCTTTTTAGAGAACGGTACGCCCTCTCTGCCCAATTTTGAGACCTACCTCAAGGAGTGGGGCGTGAGCGCCGATTATGCCGAGAACGGATATAACAACCGTGCCCAGCGCTATACCATTCAGAACCCTGCCGAATCCCTCAGCGCCGACGGCTATACCATTTACGGTCATGCCGCAGGCGGCGCAGGAAGCCGTTTTACCCGTACCGAGGAGCAGTACGTGATCTTCCCCAATTCCACGTCCTTCAGTGCCTATACGGGTAGCGGAGACGGGGAGGCGGGCAGCGGCTACGTTTATCAAACAGACGGCAGCTACCGCAGTATGGACGGAAAGCGCACCATGTATCCCCTGTACCAAAGCGGCGCCGATTCCCTTGCATGGGCGAACGGAGCCATTGTCGGCAGCGGGGCATCCATGCTGATGACACTGACCGAGCAATCCAATGAGGAGGGCGTCTCCTATGTGGGCGCCGTTGCATCGGTGGATTTTTCGGAGAGCGAATACCTGCAATCTGCCGTATACGGCAACAATCACGTGCTGATGCACCTGTTTGAAGCAATGGGGAAGGAGCTGACCCCCGTGGGATTGAGCGTACAGCCCTTTTCCTGCAATCAGATCAGCACCCTGACCACGGCGCAAATGCTGCGCTGGACGCTGGGACTGACCGTTACGCCTCTGGTCATCGTCACCGTAGTGGCAATCACGGTGCTGATCAAGCGCCGTCGGGCGTAACGAATCCCCAAAGAAAGGAACGATGCAAATGAAACATGAAAACGGATGGCAGCAAAAGCTCCGTCACGGCTCTCTGTCCCTTGGCTTAACGGCGGCAGTCGTGGTGGCGGTTCTGTTGCTCAACATTGTTTTTACTGCGCTGTTTACGGGGAATTTGTGGTATATCGACCTGACACCCAAAATGAACTATTTCCGCTACGGGACCCAATCGGAGCAAAAGCAAAATTCTCTGTACACCCTCATGGATGAAACAGTGGATTATCTGGGACAGATCATTTCCGACGCCAATCAAAAGCGTGGAGAAAACGATCCTGTCAAGGTAGACATCATCTTTTGCGCCGAGCCCGATATCTTAAAGGCGAATCCCAACATGCGGTACGTGTATTATACAGCGCTGGATCTTGAAAAGCATTTTCCCGATACCATCAAGGTCACCTACCGGGACGTTTGGAAAAACCCCTCCTCGGTGGATATGTACCGTACCACCACTTATTCCGAGATCTATCAGACCAACGTCATTGTGGCAAGCGGAAGCGAGTTCCGTGTCAACTCCATGCGTGACTTTTTCACCTTTGATTCCGATGCTACGGTAGATACCGTCATCGGCTATAACGGACAAAAGCAGTTCGTCAAGCAGATCCTTGATGTCACGGGCGCCCAGGCTCCCGTCTGCTGCCTCACCGTCAACCACGGCGAGCCCTTCGGGGAATTGATGAAGATCGATCGCTCCGAGTGGACGGAATACAAGAGCTTTTTGAACCTGATCGAGACAGCAGGATACGAGATCGACTTTTTGGATCTCAGCACCGAGGAGATCCCCGAGAATTGCCGATTGATCATCACCTACGATCCCAAAACGGATTTTGCGTCCTCCAAGGGAGAGACAGAGGCAGAGACCGTCAAATTAAATCGCTTCCTTGATAAGGCATATTCATTTATGGTATTCATGGATGCGGATTCTCCCACGCTTCCCAACCTGGAGGAATACATTGAATTCTGGGGCATCGAGTATATGCGCAAGGAAGGACAGACGGCAGACGGTGAGAGCGTAACGGGTAATTATCTGGTCAGCGATAAGGCAAACGGACTCAACTACGAGGGCGATCGCTTCGTGGCGCAGTATCTGGAGGGACAAGGGCTTGGCAAGGCGGTGCTGGACGATCTGATCTCCTCCACCATCTATCCCAAGATCATTTTCCAAAACGCTATGCCCATCGTATTTTCGGACTATTATGAAACCTCCTACATGATGGCAAACGCCGAGCAGGGAACTGCGGCGTATAGCTACGGGCGGTATTTCGAGGACGGCGTGGAGCGGACCATTTACCGTATGTTCCAGGCAGGCACCAAGACCGCACCCGCTCAGTACTCCGTTGTTTCGGGCGGTCAGGCACTGACGGGAGCGGACGGCGTTCTGCTTGGTGGCTCCGATGTCTTTGACCTGATGACCATTTCCCGTGAAAAGCGTGTTGTGAGCGAAGGAAACGGATACACTACCGTGTCACAGGATTCCTACGTATGCGCCGTCGGCTCTACCGATTTTGCTACCGAGGAATTTTTACAGACTACTGCCTGCGGCAACGCCGATGCACTCCTGGCAACCCTGCGCTATATCGGCAAGGATGTCAACCCTGTGGGCTTGAATTTCGTCGAATGGTATTCCGCAGATATTTCCGAGAGCTTGTATCAAACCACCGACCCCACCACGGGAATCACCCGCACACTGCCCGCCATCACAATTACCACGGCGGTCTTTGCGATTCTTCCCGCCGTGGTCATGAGCGTGATCGGTACCGTTATTCTGGTCAAAAGAAAGCTTCGCCATTGATACAGGGCGAATACAACAGTTCTGAAGAAGGGATCTTTCCAACCCATGAAAACAGAAGAAACCATCGTAAATTTAATTTTTGAACCTGGCAAGGGGAACGTTTCGCCCATTACCCGTGAGGCGACCTCGGGCGAGCGCTTGGGCAATCTCCCCATCCCCGTGCGTCCCGGCTATCGGTTTGAGGGCTGGTACCGTGACGGCACACAGGTCACTCCCGATACCGTGGTGAGTGAGGAGAGCGACGTGCGCCTTGTGGCACGCTGGACCAAGATCAAAAAGGAGGAGCACCGAGTCTCTCTCCTACGAAAACAAAAGCGGGCGATCCTCATTCTTGCAGCGGTTGCCGTTTTCCTCATCGCAACCTTTGTTGTGGTGGCACAGCTGATCGCCATCTATTCCTTTGAGGACGTTTACCGCATCGACGGCGTGCAATACAGCGATAAATATATCGTCAAGCGCCAGGACGGTATCTACAAAATGTTCGACGAGCAAGGGAATCTGATGGAGACCAACGGCATTTCCGAAAACGTGTTCGTTGCCCGTGGCAGCGGAAATCATTACCGTATCGATCCCGATACGGGAAAATGGGAACTGCGTGCAGCAGTGGATTCGGGAGACGGCGAATACGTTTCCGCCATCAACCGCCTGTTGCTCTATCCTACCATTCAGTCCTCTTACGTTTATTCCATCAATGTGACCCACCGTGACGGTCACACCTATACCTTCTATCATACCCCGGAGAAGGTCTATATTGACGGCTTTGAGGATTCTCTCATGGAGTACGATCCGGATCTTTACTCCAAGCTCTGCTTTGGCTGTGGGTCCACTTATGCCGGTAAAAAGCTGGTGTTGAAGGACGCCGCAAAGCTGGAAAATGGCAAGGTCGATTATTCGGCATACGGCTTGGACGATCCTCAGGCGAGCTTCACCATCACGGGGATCCTGTTCAAAAAGGATGCAAACGGCAAGGATCTTTACAACGGCGCAGATCCGGTCATCGACTATGTCACCACCACCGAGGATGGCAAGAGCGTCAAGAATTTT
>JAFTMU010000325.1 GCA_017452215.1 Clostridia bacterium | reverse complement strand
GATAAGGTCTATATGGAGCCCCTGACCTTGGAATACGTGGCAAAGATTCTGCGCTACGAGCGCCCCGACGCCATCGTTCCCGGTATCGGAGGACAGACGGGACTCAACCTTGCAATGCAGCTGGAAAAGAAGGGCATGCTCCGTGAGTGCGGCGTAGAGCTTCTGGGTACCAGCAGCGAGAGTATTGCCAGAGCCGAGGACAGAGAGCTCTTTAAGGAGCTCTGCCAATCCATCGGCGAGCCTACCATTCCCTCCGAGATCACTTACTCCTTGGAAGAAGCAAAAAAAGCGGCAAAGAACATCGGCTATCCCGTGGTTCTGCGTCCCGCCTTTACCCTTGGTGGCACGGGCGGCGGCTTTGCCAATAACGAGGAAGAATTGATCGAGGTAGGCACCAACGCCTTCCGCCTCTCCCCCGTGCACCAGGTGCTCATCGAAAAGAGCGTCAAGGGCTACAAGGAGATCGAGTTCGAGGTCATGAGAGACTCGGGTGATCACGCCATCACCATCTGCGGCATGGAGAACGTGGACCCCGTTGGCGTACACACGGGAGACTCCGTGGTGGTCGCTCCTATTCTTTCTCTTTCCGACCACGACCTGAAAATGCTGAATGACAGCGCTATCAAGATCATCAGGGAGCTCAAGATCGAGGGCGGCTGCAACGTGCAGTTTGCGCTTGATCCCAATTCCAGCCAATATTATCTCATTGAGGTCAACCCCCGTGTTTCCCGTTCCTCGGCGCTTGCTTCCAAGGCAAGCGGATATCCCATCGCCCGTGTTACGGCAAAGATCGCCGTAGGCATGTCTCTGGATGAGATCCCCATAGCGGGCGGTACAGCTGTCATTGAGCCTCACCTGGATTACTATATCACCAAATTCCCCCGTTTCCCCTTTGATAAGTTCACCACCGCATCCAACCTTTTGGGCACGCAGATGAAGGCGACGGGTGAGGTCATGGGCATTGGCTCCACTCTGGAGGAAAGCTTCCTGAAATCGGTGCGCTCTCTCGAGATCGGTGTGAACCACATCTATCACTCCAAATTTGACAACATGAGCAAGGAGGAGCTGCTTTCCTACGTGCGGGACTTCCACTCGGATAACATTTTTGCTATCGCAGAGCTGGTCTACCACGGCGCAACCATCGAGGAGCTTCACGAAGCAACGCAGATCACAGAGCTCTTCCTCCAAACCATCAAGAACATCGTAGACATGGAGGAAAAGCTGCGTGTCAACGTTTCTGATATCGGCGTACTGACCGAGGCAAAGAAGATGGGCTTTTCGGATCAGTTCATTGCAAAATTGTGGAAGACCGATGAGCTTTCGGTTTATAACCAAAGAAAGGCAGCCGGCATTACCCCTGTTTTCCGCATGGTGGATACGCTCCACACCGGCAAATATATCGCCTATCTCTATTCCTCCTACACAGGAGAGAACGCCTCTCGCCTCACCGACAAAAAGAAGATCGTGGTGCTTGGCGCAGGACCGATCCGTATCGGACAGGGCGTGGAATTTGACTATTCCACCGTGCACGCCGTGCAAACCATCAAGCGTGCAGGGTACGAGGCGATCATCATCAACAACAACCCCGAAACCGTGTCCACCGACTACACCACGGCGGATAAGCTCTACTTTGAGCCTCTGACCCCCGAGGACGTGATGGCGATCATCGATTTCGAAAAGCCCGAGGGCGTCATCGCCTCTTTGGGCGGGCAGACCGCAATCAATCTGGCACAGCCCCTGATGGACCGTGGCGTCAAGATCATCGGTACCGACTGCGAGGCGATCGACCGTGCTGAAAACCGTGACAGCTTCGAGCGTATTTTGGAGGAATTGAACATTCCCCAGCCTCAGGGCAAGGGCGTTTTGACCATCGAGGAGGGCGTCAAGACTGCCAACGAGATCGGATACCCCGTCCTGGTGCGTCCCAGCTTCGTGCTGGGCGGCAGAGCTATGCAGATCGTTGCCAACGAGGAGCAGCTCCGCAAGTATCTCAACACGGCATTTGCCATCGACGCCGATAAGCCGGTTCTCGTTGACCACTATATCCCGGGCAAGGAGGTGGAGGTAGACGCCATCTGCGACGGCAGAGACGTGTTAGTCCCCGGAATCATGGAGCTGGTCGAGCGCACGGGTATCCACTCGGGCGACTCCATCAGCGTTTACCCCACGTTCAGCATTTCCGACAAGGTCAAGGGCATCATTCTGCAATATGCAAAGAAGCTGGGTCT
>JAFTMU010000324.1 GCA_017452215.1 Clostridia bacterium | reverse complement strand
GACGGATCCGCACAACAAGATTTGAAATCATACTCCAAAAACATTCTCTTTTCCATTCCCAAAACTAACCCCGTGGAGTTTTTGGGGTCGTGGTCCCCAAAAAATTGCGGGAGCTATTGTATGTAACAGCGTAGAAAAGTTACAAATTTAGTTTTGATCCCCCTTAGTGAAAGCTTTTGAAAAAATGGGGTAAGCCATGCGTGGCATGGCGGGAAAAACTTTTCCCGAAAATTTTTTCCCCACAAAAAAGTTCCCACAAAAAAATAAAAAAAAGGAAACAAACCAATGGACAACAATACCGCTCCAAATGGCAGATACGTCTTGGATTCCAAGGCAGAATTTGTACAAATCCTGCGCCAAGCCAACATGAACGGCGCAAACCGCCTCTTTGGAGGTCACCTGATCACTTGGATGGACGAGACCGCAGCCGTCAGCGCACGCCGCTACGCAATGGGACCCGTTACCACCGCTTGCATCGAAAACCTGCGCTTTCTGCGCCCTGCCCACCTCAATGAGACCCTCACCGTCACCGCCCGTGTGATCTATACGGGACGCACCTCCATGGAGGTGCTGGTCACCGCCGAGACCGAAGCCTATTCGGGGGAGCGAACCCTCATTGCCGATGCCCACTTCATTCTCGTGGCACTGGACGAAAACGAGCACCCTCGCCCCGTCCCGCCGCTCATTCCCCTCACCGACGAGGAGAAAGAGCTCTACACCCAAGCCCAAAATCGCAGAAAATAAAAGTGTATATGTTTTACGGGGCTGTCTCAAATTGCAAATTTGAGACAGCCCCGTGCGCAAAAAAGCCGATGGTAGGCTTTTTTGCGCCGGGAATTTGCGTTTTTCGTTTGCAAGTACGATCAAATACCGTCAAATTATGGACGAAAATTGCGGCGTCAAGCCGCAAAGCAAAAACCAAGGGGGGTGTCGACCAAATGCGAAACGCATTTGAGACACCCCCACCCCCTCTCTTCAAGAACTTTTGAACGTGGAGTATATGAAAAAATGATTTGTAACTGCTCTGCGCTAGCCGGTTGTGCGGCGACTGTAAGATTTCGTTTTGTGCGGTGTCCCACCAACCTTGTAGGGGCGGTTCGTGAACCGCCCCTACCAATATAATCCTCTCACTATGGGAGAGGTGGCAGCCGGAGGCTGACGGAGAGGGCGGAAATATATAAAAACCCCCTCTCCGTCACGGCAAGCCGTGACACCTCCCCCAAAGGGGGAGGCTAAAAAGGTGGAATTTTTAGGGTCGTGGACACTCGGCAACTTGCGGTAGCTATTGTTTAGAATAGCGTAGACAAGTCACAAATTCAGTTTTGATTTTCTTTTTGTGAAAGCTTTTGAAAAAGGGTGTGGGGAAAAACATTTCTCGAAAAGTTTTTCCCCACAAAAATCTTCCCTTCTCCCGCAACCCCCGGTAAAGGAGTCCAAAAACCACTGCCCGTCCTGCAAGACCAAGGAGATAGAGACGTCCTCGACCTGCTCGGGCGTATCCTCCAACCAAGAGGACATGACTACCTTGCAGGCATCACTGCGCCCCAAGGAGAGCACTTGCATTGAGGAATAATCATATACACGCATGGCAGTATACCGAGTATCCTCGGGATCGGAGGAGATAAAAAAGCTACTGCCATCCTCCATATACCTTGCCACGGCAAAGACCGAGCCCCCCATGCTATCCTCAAAGGCATAGCCGTCAAAGGCGGCTTTATAGAGCACGTCCTCTAAAAAATCCCGACTGTACACCCGCTCTGCAGCCGCCTTGATAGCGCTGATCGAGTGGAAGCCTGCCCCATCGGTCACAAACTCATAGCGCCCCGCCTGCTCATATCCGAAATAGATATGATTCAGCTCCGCATATTCCGAATCTGCCTTGATGGACGGAAGCCCCGGACCGTAAAAAACAGTGTTGATCTCATAGGAGCTCTCCACCAATTCCACCACACGGTCGTAGATTTCTTCCACCCGTGGCACATTGGCACACCCGAAAAACGCACAACAGGTGATCAAAAGAACCCCGAATGCAAGGAGCAAAGATATTATTTTTTTCATACGCTCCCTCCTTATGGCGATATTTTTTCGGTTATACCGTCTCGCTGCCCTCCGTCTCGGAGATAGGCGCCTCCAAGGCGGTTTCTTCCACTGCCACATCCCCGTCCTCCTCGGACTCTGCGTGATCCACAACGGTGAAGTTCACAAGCTTCTGCTCGTCACCGAGACGCATCACGATAACGCCGCCTGCACTTCTGGAGCGGCTGGGGATTCCGCTGACGGGGGTACGAATGATAGTACCAGAATCGGTGATCATCATAATATCCATAGAGTCGTCCACGGCGGCAATTCCCGTCAGATCACCGCTCTTTTCGGTGAGGTTGTAGCAGGTCACGCCGTAGCCGCCACGGTGCTTCATCAAACGGAAATCATCAAATGGACTGCGCTTACCAAAGCCGTTGGCAGTGATGCAGAGCAGATCCTTGCCCTCCTCTACCACGCAAACACCCTTGACGAAGTCGCCGTCTCTGAGGCTAATACCTCTCACACCACGAGCCGTTCTGCTAAGAGGTCTGACCCCCTCCTCTGCAAAGCGGATCGCCTGTCCCTGCTCGGTAGCAATCAAAAGCTCGCAAGAGCCGTTGGTGCGCACCACGTACAAGAGCTCGTCATCCTCGTCCAGATTGAGAGCGATCTTACCGCCATTGCGCTGATACTCATATTCGGAAAGCAGCGTGCGCTTGATCACGCCGTTTCTCGTTACCATGGTCAGATATTCGTCCTCGGTGAACTCGTCCACGCTGATGCAGGAGGTGATCTTTTCTCCCTCGCCAAGGTCAAGAATGTTGACGATATTCTGTCCCTTTGCGGTTCTGCCCGCCTCGGGAATCAGATATGCCTTGCGAACCTGTACCTTGCCTGTGTTTGTAAACATCATCAGGTGAGAATGGCTGTTCACCGCGATTACCTTTTCGATGTAATCCTCTTCCTTG
>JAFTMU010000323.1 GCA_017452215.1 Clostridia bacterium | reverse complement strand
CGTTTTGCCTTCTTCTGATTGCTTCCAACCTTTGCAACCACAGCAATGGCAGCGGCGGTAGCCACGATGGGAAGAGCAATCTTGCCAACCTCCTCGGCCTTTGCAAGCTGTTCCTCGGTAATGGGGGTCTTGTCAAGGATTAGCTTACGAACGGCATCAGCCTTGGACTTGGGAGCCTCTTCAGCAGTCTCCTCGCAAGCCTCCTCGCAGCACTCCTCACCGCAAGTCTCCTCGCAACACTCCTCAACACAAGCCTCCTCGATGGCAGCCTCCTCAGCAGCCTCCCAGCAAGCACGGATCGCAGCACGCTTTTCTTTAACGCTTGCAACAGCACGCAGGATCAGGAAGATCACAAACGTAGCAACGAGGATGATACCCAGAATGATGTAGCACCACTGATCGGGCACGTAATCGGTAGGCAATCCCAGGGGGTTACCCATAGAAAGGAGCATTGCCAGCACGCAGCCGAGCACGCAAGCAACAACGCCGATCCAGAGAATCAAATTGGCAACAATACGAACACCTTTGGCTTTCATATTCATTCCTCCGTAAAAAAGTTATTACTATGTAACATAATCATACCACGATTTTGAAGAATTGTCAACAAGACAATGAAAATTTTTTCATTTTTTTCTCTATTTTTTTAAAAACCCTCACCAAACTGATTTTTTAAGAACAAAACCGCCCTATCGATTGACATTCCCTAAAAAGTGTGATAGAATAGTCCTATCAAAACACAAGGAGAACGATATCATGCCATTCATCAATACCAAGCTCAACGTCCGCCTCAGCGAGGAAAAGGAAGCCGTCCTCAAGGCACGCTTGGGAGAGGCCATCTCTCTCTTCCCCGGAAAGAACGAATATTGGCTCATGCTCAATTTCAGCGACAATTGCCGTATGTGGTTCCGTGGATACAACAGTTTCCCCGTCGCCATGGTGGAGGTACAGCTGTTCGGAACAGCCAATGACGACCTGTGCAACCAAATGACCAAAACCATTTGCCGGATCTTCAAGGAGGAATTGGACGTCTCCCCCGAGCATACCTACGTCAAATACGAATTCATCGATACGTGGGGCTGGAACGGCGAAAACTTTTAAAACACAAATCCCGTGCATCGCTTCGGCAATGCACGGGCATTTTTTATGAACGCACCTCTACCGTCTCCCGTTCGGGCTGCGGAGAAGCGATTTTTTGCGCCGCTTCCTTTTTCTTCAAAAAGTGCGGGAAAGAAAGTCCCAAATAAATGGATGCCGTCACCCATGCGGCAGGGCCCGCAAAAAACAAGACCGTTAAATTGTCTGCAAACAGGAAGGAAACCGCAAGACGGGAGATCAGCTCGATCACACCGCACATCACCGCAGGCATGGTATTTCCAATCCCCTTCAACCCTCCACGCCAGATGCAAAGCATCGCCATGAACGGGAAAAAGATCACCTGCGTAAAGATATAATCGCTTGCGTATTTGATCAACGTCTCATTCTCTCCCACGTACAGCATATAGTAATACCGTCCGAAGAGGATAAAGAGAGCGGCGAATGCGCCGGCAATACCGATACAGATCAGCAAAACGTTCCGTACGGCGCCCCGTACCCGTTCCACACGTCCCGCCCCGATATTCTGTGCGCAAAAATACACCACGGCACCTTCAAAGGACTGAATCATCATCCACAGAATGGACAACAGCTTTGTTCCGATGTTGATCCCCGTAACAACGTTCTCGCCATGCCCGTTGATCGCCATCTGCAGGATCAACGCTCCAACGGTGATGACCGAATTGAGCATTCCCAAGGGCAAGCCGTCCCTCAAAAGCTGACGGGAAATAAACGGGGAAAAAGCGGCATCCTCCCTACCGAAATGCAAAACCTTCATTCGGCGGCGGAAGCAGATCAAGTAAAGGATCGCTCCCGTAAGAGAAGCGCAAAGCGTTCCGTACGCCGCCCCTACGATCCCAAGAGGAAACACTGCAAGGAACAAAAAGTTAAAAAAGACGTTCAAGGCACCGCAAAGTCCCGAGATCATCAAAGGCGTCTTACTGTCTCCCAACGCCCGAAACATCGCTCCGCACACCCAGGAAATGGCGCTGATGGGCATGCCCACCATGATCACGGAAAGATAAGAGGTAGCAAGCTCCACAAATCCCTCGGGGGTGTTCATCCACACCACGAAGGTGCGGCAAAACACGGTACAGAGCAAGGTGGCGATCAAAACCAGTCCTCCGCTCAGATAAAGGACGTTCGCCATCAGTCGGCGCAAGCTGTTACGGTCCCCCGCTCCAAAGGTGCGCCCCGCCAAAAGAGAAAATCCCGAGATCGTGGAAGCGGCAAACCCCTGAATAAGATCACAGAAAGGAGAGGCTGCCCCAACGGCGCCCAAGGCGTCGGTGCTGACGTACCAACCGACCATGAGACTGTCGGTCATACCGTATACGTAGCTCAATACGTTCGAGGCGATCATTGAAAGCGCAAACGTAATGATCAGGCTTGTGGGCTTTCCTTTTGTCAGATCTTTTACCATTCCGAGCCTCCCTTCAAGCGGTGAAAGCATTTCCTACGAGCTCCTTACGCCACAAGTATAATCCAACGCCGCTACAAATGCAATACACATTCCCGATATAATTTTGTACTTTTCCGACATTTTTACGTTTTTACCGTCTGAAAAAACAAAAAAATAGTTGTAATTTTGAACTTCCTATGCTATACTGTTGGCAAATGGGAGGTGAGGATATGCGGATTTTACTATCGGGAAAGTCCTCTCTGCAAATGTGTCATGAAATGCACAATCACGAAACCTGGGAGATCATCGCCAATATTGAGGGAAACGGGCATCTGCAATTCGAGGATCGCTCCATTCTCTTTGACGAAAACACCGTCGTCTGTATTCCCCCCGGCGTCACTCATGCAAAATACTCCGAAACAGGCTTTCGGGACCTTTGGATCCAAGCATCCGATTTTCCCAATCTCGATTGCAAAAACCCGATTTTGTTCAACGACGATGCCGAAAACAGCATCACCTCTCTCATCAACATCTTGTATTCCGCCCAATACGGCGACACTCCAAACCGAAAAAGTGTCGTTGACAGCCTGTGGGACTCCATACAGGCAATGATCCTCTCCCGCATCGAATACCGGGAGACCGATTCCCGTGTAGAGGAGATTGCAAACAAGATCCTGCAATCCTTTCAGGACCCGGATTTTTCGGTGGACGATTGCCTCTCTCTCGGTGGATATTGCCCCGACCATATGCGCAGACTCTTCCGCCGTCATTTTGGAAAGACGCCTCACGAATATCTCGCCGAATTGCGCATCAAGGCAGCAAAAAAGCTGCTGACCTCCCGAGGCACCTCCAATTATTCCGTGTCACAGATCTCCCACATGGCAGGCTTTCACGACGTAGCCTACTTTTCCCGCATCTTCAAAAAAGCCACGGGCATCCCCCCCGGTAAATATTTTGAAAAAAAATAATCCTTCAACACCGCTCTGCGTTTTTAAAAGCGGAGAAATTTTTTTGTGGGGAGGGAAACTTCTTGAAAGAAGTTTCCCTCCCCACACCCCTCTTTTCAAGAACCTTTGAAACGTGAGGTATATAAAGCAGAGTTTTAACTACTCTACGCTATCCCATAGAATAGCTCCCGCAAGTTTTCGGGGATCACCACCCCGCCTCCTAAAGCAGCCTCTTTCTTCTCGGCATATTCCCCCTCCAAATTGGCAACCCTTGATACGAGGTGATAAAAATGAAGATACTTCTATTGACCGACAGAATGGAGGCAGGGGGCGCCGAGACCCACGTTACGGAGCTTGCACGGGGACTTGTGCGCCTTGGTGCTGACGTAACACTAACCTCGGGGGGCGGCGCCATGTCCGACGTCCTGTCCCAAGAAGGCGTGCGTGTCCTGCAAATGCCGCTGTTCAAAAGGAACCCCGTGTTGTGGCTCCAAATGCGGCTTCGCCTCTCCCGCCTTGTCAAAAGGGAAAAATACGACGTTCTCCACGCCCACGCCCGCATTCCCGCCTCCCTCATTCGAGGGCTTGGAAGGAGATACGGCTGCGCCGAGCTGGTCACCGTCCACGCAAAATATCTCCCCTCCCCCTTGCTTTCTCGCTTCTCCTATTGGGGCAGGACCACCGTTACCGTCAGCGAGGACCTTGCCGCATATCTGCAAAAGCAATACCGTGTCCCCGCAGAACGAATACACGTCATTGCCAATGGGATCGATTGCGCCCGTTTTTCCCCAGATCCCTCCTCCAAAAAGGAAAGCGAACCTCTCGGACTATTGTTTGCCAGCCGCCTGGACGCCGATTGCTCCCTTGGCGCCGAGCTGCTTTGCCGTATCGCCCCCGGGCTTCTGCGCCGCTTCCCCGATCTCCGCATCGGCATCGCAGGGGGAGGAAATGCCTTTTCGCATATAAAAAGCCTTGCCTTGGAGGCAAACCGCATCATCGGCTTTGAGGCGGTCACGCTCCACGGACACGTCAAGGATATGGCGTCTCTCTTAAAAAAGCAAGAGATCTTCGTAGGCGTCTCCCGTGCGGCAATGGAGGCAGGAGCCTCAGGATGCGCCGTCATTCTTTGCGGCAACGAGGGCTACGGAGGAATTCTCACCGCCGAAACCGCACACGCAGCGGCACTCTCCAATTTTTGCTGTCGGGATTGCCGACGGGCGGACACGTACCGCCTGCAAAACGACCTGCTCTCTCTTTTGGAAAGCCCGGAGCTGCGTCACCGCTATGCCTCGGAATCCCAAGCGCTCATTCAAAGCCGCTTCGGCACCGAGAAAATGTGTCGGGAGACCTACGCACTGTACCATCACAGCCTCACTCCGACACCGAAAAAAACCGTCACCGTGGGCGGATATTTCGGATGTGGAAATCTCGGTGACGACCTGCTCCTCATTGGATTTTTAGAGGGACTGCACAGCGTCGCTCCCGATATCCGTGTGCTTGCTTTCACGGGAGACCCACACAGGGATTCCAGGCGCTTCGGCATCAAATGCGTCAATCGCCACAACCCCTTTTCTCTGCTTGCGGCGCTTTTGCGCTCGGATGCGTTTTTGCTCGGCGGCGGATCTCTTTTGCAAAACGCCACCAGCAACCGTTCCCTCTATTATTATCTGCTCCTCTTGCGTCTTGCACGCTTGATGGGCGCCACTCCCATTCTGTATTCCGCAGGCATCGGTCCATTGGAGGGAAAGCGCCCCCTTGTCCGCACCAAAAAAGCCCTGCACCGTTGCGCCTATCTCAGCCTGCGGGATCCTATCTCCCTGCGCTTGACCGAAGCCCTCGGCATCGATCGCTCTCGCCTCTATGAGGGCGCAGATCCCGCCCTCCTGTCCCCCCTGCCCCCCGTTTCCCGTTCGGCGTATCTTTTGCAAGCCTTGGAACTTGACGAACGCACCCCGTATCTTTGCATCATTTTAAAGGGAGGCAGAAAAGACACCGACGTCCAACGTATCGTCACTGCTGCGGTGCGAATGCTTTGCAAGCGTCACTTTCTCCGTCCAATCTTCTTGATCTTTGACCCCAACCACGACAGACAAGCCTCCATTTCGGCGGCACAGACCCTGGATGCAAGATGCTACACCCCAAGCGCCCCCTCACAGGCGGCGGCATTGATCAAAAAAGCCCAAGCCGTCATCACCATGCGCTTGCACGGAATGGTCCTCGCCACTGCCACGGGAACTCCCGCCGTCGGTGTCGTCTGTGATCCCAAGGAGAAAAAGATCACTGCCTTTGCCAACCAGTCGGGACAGATTGTCCTTCCCCTTGACACCCTTTCGGTTGCGGCTGTAGTGGAGAGCGTGGAGCAGGCGCTCCGTGAGAGAGCAGCCCTGCGTCCCATTTTCACCGACGCCGTGGCGGATTTGCGAAAAAAAGCGAGAAAAGACCTTGCAAATATTTCGGCAATAGTAGATAATAGAAGTCGGAATGCTACAAAAAGCGAGGATTTTTCATGAAGAACGCACAGCTTGCCGATCTTTTGCGTCCCACGGATTTCGATGGGATCATCGGGCAGGATCATCTCTTTGGCTCAAAGGGCGTCGTCAGACGTATGCTGGCAGGCGGCAGGATCACCAACATGATCTTCTACGGTCCTCCCGGAACGGGAAAGACCACCGCCGCCTCCATCATTGCAAAGCAGTCGGGCATGACCTTCCGCAAGCTCAACGCCACCTCCGCCTCCCTCTCGGATATCAAGGACGTCATTGCCGAAACAGGCAATCTCTTTGGCGCAGGCGGCATTTTGCTGTACCTGGACGAGATCCAGTATTTCAACCGCAAGCAGCAGCAATCGCTCCTGGAATATATGGAGGACG
>JAFTMU010000322.1 GCA_017452215.1 Clostridia bacterium | reverse complement strand
CTAACGATTTTTCTAATTACTTGTCTTTTGATCCTATGCTCTTGTGCCGCCCCGTCGGAGGAGTTCCATGAGTTGGGGATTCCCATCGAAGCGGTTGACTTTGGTGTTGAGGAGATTTACATTGGCATGAAGCGTGAGGTGCTTAAAGCCAAGTTTGCCGAGCAAGGGGAAAATTGCTATTATTCCGATGCGAATCTGGCTCTGTTTCAGGATAAGAACGGACTTTCGGTCATCGTCTTTTTCGATTCCTCCGAGGAGTGGAAGAATAAAAGCGTTGTGAGTATCGAGCAATATGAGCAGCCCGAACGGATCCCCACCAAACAGGAGTGGGACCTGGAACAGCGTGAAACAACGATCAGCGAGTACGTGCAGCATTTTGGCTTGCCCGAGCTGTCGTTCTACCATTTTTCGTCCTCCTTTTGGATCTTGCCCGAGGAAATTGCAATCTCTCAAAACGCCAGAAGGCAGATGTCTTACACATACGATGATAGAATGATCGACCTGCAGTTTTTCAGTCAAGGAGAATAAGAATGAAAAACTGATGCTGTACCTTTTATCACATCGTCATGATTAAAAAATGCCCCCGCCCCGGCGGGGGACACCTCTGAACTGAAAAGGCGGCTCAATATGAGCCGCCGAGGGGAATTGTACCGAAGCGGCGCATAGGAAGCGTTGCGAATCGCCTTTCTATGCGCCCTGTGCCCGACAAAAAAACAATAGACTTTCAACATTTTATTTTGCTTGAAAGGAGGACGTTTATGAAAAAGCTAATCCTATATCTCTTGCTTTTTGCCATGGTTTTATCCGCCACGGGCTGCCTCACCCGAGGACAAAAGTGGGGGATCCCAACGGAGGGACAGCCGAAGCCGGATGTTCTTCTTGTCGAGAATGACAGATATACAATCTCTCGCAAGAACGGACAATGCTACCTCAATTTTGCCGACGGCAACGTTAGTTGGGCTGACCAAAACGGAAAGGACTATGAATACTTCAACCGTCCGAGCTTTGCATCCTTGGAGGCATTGAGGAATTCCCTCATGGGAGGCGGTTTTTCTGCGGAGGTGGCGGAGCATATCAAAGAGGAACTCCCAAAGGACGAAAACGGGATCTTGATTTACGATCCTACGCTCCTTTACTTACCAACGTCCGGTGCATTTGTTTTGGGTGCGGTAGAGCTTGGGGGCAACAGTTATAGTATTTCTTTGACGCCGACCCAAGCCGCAGGATTGCAATTCACGGGGCAATTTTACGTCCATTCGAGGGATTCCTTTGTCGAGCTTATGAAACTGACTTGCCCCAGCCTTGTTTTAGAGGACGGCACCGTTCGTGTGAACGGAAGGGAGCAATTTTCTGATTCTTGGCAAAAAACAGAGGTTTATCTCCGTACTTTCAACGGAAAATCTCTGTTGGTTGTTGAAAAATACGACATCAATGACGGCGTGGTAACAGAGACTCCCTCAGGGGTGACGTTGTACGGCATGCTGGAGGATCGCTATTACTCCATTACACTCAAGGAGTTGACAGCTGTCCCTGACTTAACTATGTTTGAGGATCTTCAAGTCGCCTTGATGCCTTGAAACAATAAGGAGGACGTTTATGAAAAAACTAACCCTATATCTCTTGCTTTTTGCCATGGTTTTATCCATGACAGCTTGCTTTTCAGCGCCCCTGCCAAAGGGTTATGAGGAGCTGACGCCTCCCCCAAAGAGAGCCGACGTTGCGGCAAGTGATTTTGCAGTCGGCATGACCCGTGAGGAGGTTTTTGCGCTGCTGGGAGACAACGAGGTATTAGATCATATAAGAGTGGTCTGCTTTGAGGACAAAAACGGCCTGCTGATTTTTCTTGATATGGGAACTGGCGGCGAACTCCGTGGGATCAGCACACATCCGAAGCCCTTGGCGCTGCCCTCGTCCAACGAGTTAAGCATTACTTTGGACGAGACCGATTTGGAGGACGTGATCTCCATGTGCGGAATGCCGTACGTCAGCACGGATATTACCATCGGCGCAGGGGTTCCTTCCTATCATTTCCCGCTCCGAGACGGTAAATATTTGTTTGTTTTTGCTAACACGAATACAGAAGTGGGAATTTATCGCATCTTTACAAGAGAACAGATCGAGCAGGTTTTGAGCACCGGCGATTGGGAAGCCTTTGATCAAGGCGAGACAGAAAGCGGGGACGGATTTTTACCGAATCCCAAGCACGAGATTTCCTGCATTGAAGGTCAGTATTACATCAACTTTGAGGGTGGCAACAGTATTCCGCCGCAGTGTTTGATTGCCGAGCCTGACTTTCCTTCTTTGCAAGCTGCTAAGCAGGCTTTCGCAAGTGGGCAATTATCACAGGGGGCTGCAACGTTTTTGAGAGCTTACTCCCAAAGAGACGAAAACGGGATCAAGCTTTTTGACATTTGGAGCATTCAAGATGTGGTTTTGCCGGAAGGATTGAGCCACAAATTGTTATACTCAACTGATTACTGCGCATTCAAAATTTATGAGGATGATGTTTCTTTGGGAAGAATATGGTATGGTGAGATATGGAACGATACTTTGTCCGCCCATATTGATTTCCCGGAGAACGAGTATGCGGTAGAAATTAAAGAGGGGAGAGAGTACATCGATCTTCCCGATGGCGGGTACTACGAGCGTTATGACGTGGAGTTGAACGGGAAAGAGTACTTTGTGATCGAGTATTATGAGCAGGATCAAGGCGAGGATTCAGCCGAAGCGAAGATTTCCCCCGCCAAAGTTCAGTGGGGCGCCCATTTTGAAGGAGAGAGCGGAATTCTTTTCACAGTAAAGAATACTTTGGGTATTTCCGCTGCGGAAATGCTGGAATCCTACCGCATTATCATGACCGAAAAATAATCTCCGCCTCTGCGGGGAGCCCTCGAAAGGAGGACGTTTATGAAAAAACTAACCCTATACTTATTACTCCTCTCCATGCTTCTTTCCCTCGTCGCCTGCGGCGGCGGGGGTGGCGGCACGGAGACCACCACCGACACGGAGAGCGAATCGGTGACTACACCCGCCGATCCGGAGCCCAATCCCTTTTCGAACGGTACCGAGATCGAGTCCATCGTCGCAGTGAACAATGAAGGCACCAAGCAGAAGATCACTTCTCAAACAACCTTGGAAGAACTTGGGGAAATGTTTCCGGATTGGAGTACGGAGGTGTATTATTATTGGACGTATTACGAGAGAGTTGTTGTTGCTTTCAGCGATGAGGAAGGCGGCGCTGTTCTGCTTGATCTTACCAATGCAAAATTGTATCATTATCCTAATCGGGAGGCTCCTACAACCGAGGAACTGCTTCAGCTTGAAAGCAGTATGCTTTTGGTAGACGTGGTGAACCTTTTAAGGCGTCTTCCGGATCGTTTGGGAGGATCCGGGATGATTACAGCGACGTATAACTCTTGTGAAGACACGTATTTGCGTGCAATTTTCAGTAATGACAAGGATAGAGGCGATGCGATATGGTATCCGGAGGTGTACTACATTAATCGCTACCACGAGGAACCCTTGCTCCCTGAATCGCAGGTGACGGCTTCCGCAGTGACGGCAGGCATGAAGAGGGAAGCCCTTATAGCGCTCCTGCCCGACGAACAACGCATTGATTGGGGCGAGTATCTTTTGTTCCGTGATAAGGACGGGCAATCGGTGATCGTTACCTTGGACGAGAGTGATATGGTGTCCGAGGTGAGCGTTTACGCTCCTCCTGCGGAGCATCCAACGAGCGAGCAAGTGGTTGATTTTCGAGGTAAGGGAAAGACTCTTCACGATTACGTGGAGGCGTTTGGATTGCCCTATTACGTTATAAGTCGAGGAGAAACTCTGTATATCATGACGACAGATGGCGGCGCTTTTATTGGCAGCGCCACCAACGGTCAACATCATAAAATTTATTGATTCTTCCCACCACCCTGCGTGGACACCCCCCTCGAAAGGAGGACGTTTATGAAAAAGCTAACGATTTTTCTAATTACTTGTCTTTTGATCCTATGCTCTTGTGCCGCCCCGTCGGAGGAGTTCCATGAGTTGGGGATTCCCATCGAAGCGGTTGACTTTGGTGTTGAGGAGATTTACATTGGCATGAAGCGTGAGGTG
>JAFTMU010000321.1 GCA_017452215.1 Clostridia bacterium | reverse complement strand
CACCTCACGCTTCATGCCAATGTAAATCTCCTCAACACCAAAGTCAACCGCTTCGATGGGAATCCCCAACTCATGGAACTCCTCCGACGGGGCGGCACAAGAGCATAGGATCAAAAGACAAGTAATTAGAAAAATCGTTAGTTTTTTCATAAACGTCCTCCTTTCGAGGGACTTAATACCGAGTGACGTCAACTGCTACGGGAACCCATATCAGCACATTATACTCAAACACGCTGTCGCCATCTCTGCTCTCCCAATGGGTTGGAATCGTATATTGTAGCATATAGACGCCCGGGCGGCGCAAAATCAGCACGGGCTCTTCGTTCATTTCATGGGAATGATTCAGGAGGGCATTCTGCTGATCATATGCTTCCATCATTTCTCGCACCGCTTGATGCGCCAATTCAAAATTGATCGTCCCTGCAAAATTCTCCACGTGACCAATATCTGTTCCCGCACGAAACTGCACCACTTTTCCCGTGGCGGCATCGACCACAATGTAAAAATCATCCTCGGTGGCAAAGCCTTGTACCGTGCGTGCATAATGGAACCAATAATATAGCCGATCCTTTTCGTTTACCTGACGGGAAAAGCTACCCTGCTCGAAGAGCGAATAGAGCTGCAAATAGATCACTCTCTCCATGTTTTCTCTGCAAGCTTCGGCATAATCCTCAAGATAAGTAAAAGCAATATCCTTGCATTTCTCTTGTGACAAGCTTGCAGTCTCCTCCTTGGCTTCGCTACTTGCATTGTAAAGACGCAAATGCTTCAACGCCCCTGTTTCCACGTCAAATTCAGCATAATCTGATTTGTCCCCATTCTTGCAACGGTAAATGCGCTTGCCCGTTCCGTCTTCATAGAGATAGGAACGATCATACGACAAGCTCAAGGTACTTCCATAATATACGAAAGTCTTTTCGGGCAAATTTTCATCTTCAAATTGCATGTCTCGATAATACAAGCCGTTAGGAAGTAAAAAATTTTTACCGTCCACGATTTCACCCGTGTGATTGAATGCGTGCTCCACGTGTGCATAATACGCATGGTATGAAAGCCATGCCGTATCCGGTGTTGGTTTGTAATCATGCGGCAGTGTTGTGCTCTCCGTATCGGTAGTGGTCTCCGTGGCGCCACCCCCGCCGCCGCAGGCGACGAGGGAAAGGAGCATGGAGAGGAGTAATAAGTATAGGGTTAGCTTTTTCATAAACGTCCTCCTTTCAAGCAAAATAAAATGTTGAAAGTCTATTGTTTTTTTGTCGGGCACAGGGCGCATAGAAAGGCGGTTCGCAACGCTTCCTATGCGCCGCTTCGGTACAATTCCCCTCGGCGGCTCATATAGAGCCGCCTTTTCAGTTCAGGGGTGCCCACGCAGGAGGGGCACACTTTTACAAAACAGGAACATAGATAAATTGAGTTAGTTCGTGATATCCTCCGGCATCTGTCTTGTCCCACGATACTTTTACTATATACTCAACAGCGTAGCTTCCGCAGTCTAATTTGCACAGATATGGAGATCCTACAAACTCATAAGTAAACTGATACTTCGCAAATTCTTCACGTACCTTTTCTGCCACCTCAAACGCCGCATTGTATGTCGACTCAAAATCAATTTTCCCTTCTGCCAAATCAAATGAACCAAACGGTTCACCAATCGCAAATTTGTGAACATCACCATATTCTCCAACGCTAACAGAAAAAAACTCATCAGTCTGATACCCATCCAACAAACGGACATATTTAAACTTGTATATGGTGTAATCCGATTCATCCGAACCTTGGTTTGGGGTAATTGTTGTCAGTGAATACTTTGATAGGTCGACTTCTTTGTCATAGGCATCTATATAAGATTGAAGGCACGAGAATGCAATTTCTTGACATTCATCCCGAGAAAGCGCTTGTCGGTCGGCACTTGAAAATGCCGATTTAGAAAGTGACATATACGTCAATTCTCCTGTTGTTCTATCGCATATAACGTCTCCCAACTCCGATTGATATACTCTCGAAGCGGCACCATCGGAGTAAGCCTCTGTTTTATAATATTCAAATACCCTCCTTGTACCGTCAATTACCATTGAAAAATCAGAAGTTACCTCCTTGAATCTCTCCACCAAATCTGTGTTAAATATCTGCTCGCTCACCATGTGTTGCTCTTGAAATGCAGGGCTATAAACAGGTTGATTGTCAATGTTGGTGACGCCAACCCAATATCCGTTATATGGCGTTAGAATCACAGCGGGCTCGTTTGGATTCACACCGTCCTCCGTACTACTTGAAACAGTCGTGGCACCACTGTCGGTGGTGGTCTCCGTGCCGCCACCCCCGCCGCCGCAGGCGACGAGGGAAAGAAGCATGGAGAGGAGTAATAAGTATAGGGTTAGTTTTTTCATAAACGTCCTCCTTTCGAGGGACTTAATACCGAGTGACGTCAACTGCTACGGGAACCCATATCAGCACATTATACTCAAACACGCTGTCGCCATCTCTGCTCTCCCAATGGGTTGGAATCGTATATT
>JAFTMU010000320.1 GCA_017452215.1 Clostridia bacterium | reverse complement strand
ACTCCTTTTCCACGGGCAGATAGATGCGGTCAAAATAGGCTTTTGCCAAAGGGGTGATCTGCTCGGGAGAATAAAATACTACCCCCAAAAAACGCTTTGCGTTTTTTGGGGGACTTCTTTTATATGCGTCTGACCCCAATCCCCAAGGGGGATTGGGATTTGAATGCCTCGATGACACGGTCTACCTCACGGGGCGTTTCCGTAGAAAAAATGAAATGCCATGCGTTAAGTCCTATGTCACGTAGGGCGCTTTGCTTATCCGACATCCAGGTGGGGCGGCTGTTATAGACCACGTTGCGGTGCTCCCATTCACGAAGAACGGGGAATCTTGCTCCCGTACGGTCGCAAAGCGTCGCTTTGTTGGCGTTACAGACAGAGCAATCCGAGATTTCACGGATCACACATTTTTCCAGGGTCATCAAAGGAATGCGCCCGTACACTGTCAGGAGGGTGTTGCCGCCGAGATCTCTTGCCTGCGGCAGGGTCAATTCGGGGGAGAGGATCGAGGAAGATACGCCCATTTGCTCCAAGCGGCTGACTGTTTCCCTGTTGGTGACGTTCAAGCGGAAATCTCCTACGGGGAGAAGTCCTACCGTCTTGACCGTTTGCAAATGTCCGAGATTTCCTACCAAGGCGTAGCGGACTCCACGGGCTTTCAGGACGTTGAGGCGTTCGGTGATGGCTTGCAGATCCTTTTCAAACAGCACTGC
Source organism: Clostridia bacterium (assembly GCA_017452215.1). Taxonomy (GTDB): domain Bacteria; phylum Bacillota; class Clostridia; order Oscillospirales; family CAG-272; genus UMGS1865. Next base: position 3,556 of record JAFTMU010000320.1, on the reverse strand, counting down.
GGGAAGCAGGACGCCGTTTGCCAAGGGAGACTCCTTTTCCACGGGCAGATAGATGCGGTCAAAATAGGCTTTTGCCAAAGGGGTGATCTGCTCGGGAGAATAAAATACGGCAGAGCGGAGCGGCGCTCTTTTTTCTTTTGGAGCTGTGGGGACAAAAGGTATCCGTTCGTGCTTTTTGGGGAGAGGACGCTCCGACTCCCATGTGTCGATGGCACTGCGGCGCAGCGCATTGATGCGGGAGATGGGAAGCATCAAGCCCTCCTCGATATGGGCATCGAAGCGCTCGACGGTGTAAGGTGTTCCGCCCAGCTTGGAGAGATTGCGTTCTACCGTTTCCCGAGTCAGGGGAGCGTTGACTGCCTTTTCGGGAACGTCGCCTGTTACGGTGATCTCTCTTTCTCCGTTGGAAAGAGTCAAGCGCATGGGAGTGTTTTCGATCAGAGAGACGGAAAAATGCAAGGGGAGCTTTTTGGTGATGCCCGTAAAGGGGACCAAATGGCGGGTAGCTACCTTGTCGTTCTCGCTGCGTACGCCAAGCATGGATGCGTTGATCTTGCTTTGATAATATCCGTCGGTAAAGCCGCCTCGGGAAAAGATGTCGGAAAGCTCCCGCATTTCCTCGGGGGAGGCTCCCCGTTCCTCGTCCAAAAGCCTGCGCCAGATGCGGACGGTGTCACGGACGTATTCGGGGGATTTCATGCGTCCCTCAATTTTCAGAGAGGAAACGCCCGAGGCGATGAGATAGGGGACGTGGGGCGCCAAGGACAGGTCCTTGAGGGACAGGGGATAGGCGTTGCCGCCTTTTTTTGCGGCATAGGGGAGGCGGCAGGGCTGGGCGCATTCGCCTCGGTTGCCGCTTCGACCTCCTACCAATGAGGAAAACAGGCACTGTCCCGAATGGCTGACGCACAAAGCGCCGTGGACGAACGCCTCGATCTCGATCGGGGACTCCTTGACGGCTTGGGCAAGCTCTCGGGCAGAGGTCTCTCTTGCGATGACCATACGGGAAAAGCCAAGGGCATGAAGCTCCTTTGCCATATCGGCGTTATGTCCCGACATCTGGGTGCTTGCGTGCAGCTCCAAGGTGGGAAGGTGGCGGTGAATGGCGGCGGCTGCGCCAAGATCTGCGGTGATCAGGGCGTCCACGCCTGCCTCTGCCGCTTCCTCTGCCGCCGTGAGAATTTTGGGGATCTCACGGTCGGTGACCAGCGTATTCAGGGTTAAATAAACCTTAACCCCATAGGAATGAGCGTGCAAAACGGCGGAGCGCAATGCGTCTCCGCCGAAATTATGAGCGTTCATTCTTGCGTTGAAGGCAGTACCGCCGAGATAGACGGCGTCTGCTCCGCCCTCGATCGCCGCTTCCAAGGCAAGTGGAGAGCCTGCGGGGGCGAGCAATTCGGGTAAACATCTCATTTTGCTATCAAATGTCGCTGAAGGTCAACAGATCGAACATACCGCCAATGTGGCTCTTGCTCTTGGCGGGCTTCTTCTCCTCTGCCACGGGTGCTTACTCTGCCTTGGGCGCCTCCTCGGCCTCAGCAGTCAGGTTAGGGAGGGGAGCGGTGGGCTGAACGGGAGCGAGTGCTGGCTCCTCCTCAACCGTTTCGAACGCAGAGATCTGCGCCTCCTCTGCCTTTTTGTTAAAGGGCTTGGGAACGTACTTGGGCTTTTCGGCAACTGCCTCCTGGGGAACGGCGGTGATTGCCGCACGGTCCAGGATCGAGCGCATAACGCTTGCATCCTTGCGAACAGTGTCCAGCTCCTCCTGCAAGCTCTCGATGGTCTTTTTCAGCTTTTCGTTTTCCCCTGCAAAGCGGAAGGCGTCCTTTTCTACCTTTTTGAATGCCTCTTGCATGGCGATCCGCTCGGAGCAATAGGACAGGGCGCAAAGAATTGCCGCCTCGTTCTTGGTGCAACGGGGGCTTTTGAGATTGATGTCTCTCATGCGGCGGTCAAGCATGCCTACGATGTTTTCGACCTCATCGGGGGAAGCGTCGCTGATGATGCTCAGCTCCATGTCTGCAACGGTGATACTGTACTTCTGTTTCATAGATGTAACCGTAAATCCTTTCTTTCTCCTGCCTTTGGCAGGATCTTTTCCGCACCGCCTGCTCTGCGGTACAATTATCCATCTATATTATACAATAAAAAAATACAAAAGAAAAGGGGGTTTTTGAAAAAAATTAAAGAAAAAATCGAAAAAATTCATTACATTCCCACAAAAAACGTGTTTTTTCATTTTGATGGGAGAAAAGAGAAAAAAAGTGTGGTTGCCAAGTGGGAAAACGGCTGATTTTTTTGCAAAGCTCTTGCAAAACGGGTGGGGGTATGTTAAAATAAAAGCAGACACCTGACGGAAGGAGAAAAAAGATGTTTGTGATCGAATTGGCGGGCGTGCGTATCCGCATTGAAAACCGCTACCCTTACATCGAGCGTCAATGCCGTGCGTTTGTTTGCGAGGGCTTGCAGGCGGCGTTTTCGGTATCTGCTACCCCGGACGAGATTTTGGAGGAAGCCAATCACGGGGAGTTTTCGGACGCCTATTGCGAGAGCATTTGCATCTACCGCCGCATTTGCGAGAAAATTGCGGATTACAACATCTTTTTGATGCATTCCTCGGTAATCGAGGTGGACGGCTGTGCCTACGCCTTTGCCGCAAAGAGCGGCGTTGGCAAGAGCACCCACACAAGGCTTTGGCTCAAAAATATCCCGAATGCACGGGTCCTCAACGGGGACAAGCCCCTCTACCGATTGGAGGAGGACGGAAGCATCACCGCCTTCGGCACTCCCTGGAACGGAAAGGAAAATTGGGGGGAGAACATCAGCGCTCCCTTGAAGGGCGTCTGCTTTATCGAGCGAGGGGAGGTCAATTCCATCCGCAGAGCAGAGGAGGGGGAGGTCATCTCCCGCTTGATGCATCAGCTCTATTTGCGAGGAGAGCGAGGCTCTGTCAACAGGCGGCTCTTTTTGATGGACGCTCTGGTTCGTGCGGTCCCCTATTGGGTGCTTTCCTGCACCATATCCGACGAGGCGGCTCTGATATGCTACGACGCTATGCGAAAGAATAACGGTTAAAAGGAGAACGGTATGCAGATCAATAAGGATTTTACGATTCAAAAGGTAGGCGCCCTCTTTGTTGCGGTGCCTGTTGGAGAGACCAGCAAGACCTTTCACGGTATGGTCCGTCTCAACGAGACAGGGGCATTTCTTTGGAAGCTGATGGCAGAGAAAGACATGACCGAGGAGGCCTTGGTGGAGGCGTTGCTCGGAGAATACGACGTTGCCCGTGAGGTGGCAGAGCGTGACGTGCACCGTGTGGTGGAGGCTCTGCAAAAGAACAATATTTTGGTATGAACACAAGCATTGAGGAGCAGCTGCGGGAGAATGGCGTTGTTGTGAGCACCACGGTGGGCGTGAGCATGAAGCCCATGCTACGCAACCGACGGGACCGTGTGGTCCTTTGTGCGGTGGGAGAGGAGCGGCTGAACAAATTTGATCTCCCTCTTTACCGCCGTCCCGACGGCAAATACGTTCTGCATCGCATCATTGGGGT
>JAFTMU010000319.1 GCA_017452215.1 Clostridia bacterium | reverse complement strand
ATTGTAAAAAAGGACACCTCTTGTATATGGATATGCTGGACGACAGCTACGAGCTCATTCCCAATCCAAAGAATATGAAGCCGTATAAGATCGCCATCTTTTTCAGCGGCTTGGAGAGATCCTTGGCAGGCTCTGTCTTTAATATGCGTGTAGATGAATGCCGCAGTGCCGCCTATGCTCTTATGGCATTTGAGGGCATGGAATACGGAAAATTCCAGGAAACCAATTTGCGTGACGTTCCCTACGAGGTCTATCAAAGACACAAGGATAAGCTCCCCGATAATTGGCGCAAGCGTGCCGAGCACTGGTACTCGGAGTTTGACCGTGTACAAAGGGGCGCCGAGGCTTGGAGACGGGGAGATATCGAGGAGTTTGGCAGACTCTCCTTCGAAAGCGGACGCTCCTCTATCTACAACTACGAAACGGGTTCTCCCGAGCTGAAAAAGCTCTATGAGATCATGACCGAGACCGAGGGCATTTACGGCGGCCGCTTCTCCGGAGCAGGATTCAAGGGCTGCTGTATGGCGCTGATCGATCCTGCGTTTGAAGAATCCATCAAGGAAAAGGTCACCAAAGAATATTTGAAGGCTTTCCCGCATTTGAAAGGAAAGTTCTCCGTTCATTTTTGCGAGGATGCAGACGGAGTGAAATTATGAAATGCTTGATCCTGGCGGCAGGGTATGCCACCCGCCTCTATCCTTTGACCGAAAACTTCCCCAAGCCTCTTTTGAAGGTGGGCGACAAGACCATTCTGGATTGGCTGATCGATGATATTGATACTCTTGGAAGGGTAGATGAATACGTGGTGATCTCCAATCATAAGTTTGCCGAGCATTTTGTAGCCTGGGCAAAGGAAAAGACCCAAAAGATCACCGTAGTGGACGATGGCACCAGCACCAACGAGACCCGCCTTGGTGCGGTGAAGGACATTCAATTCGCCATCGAGACCCTTTCCTTGGATGATGATATGCTGGTAATTGCAGGAGACAACGTGCTGGATTTCAGTCTGACCAAGTTCATCTCTTACGCTCTTGAAAAGAACACCTCCTGCATCATGCGCTACTATGAAGCAAGCGAGCAGAAGCTGCACAAGTGCGGCGTGGTGCAGATCGATGACTGCGACCGTATTCTCCACATGGAGGAGAAACCCGCAGAGCCCCGTTCCCACTGGTGCTGCCCTCCCTTTTATTACTACACCAAGGGGGACGCCAAGCTGGTGGCAAAGGGCATCGAATCCGGCTGTGGCACCGACGCTCCCGGAAGCTATATCGCTTGGCTTGCGACCCAGGTTCCCGTGCACGCCATGGAAATGCCCGGAAAGCGCTATGATATTGGAAATCTGGAAAGCTATGAGGCTGTGAAAAAGGAGTACCGTGGAATATGCTGACACCAAATGTTGATCTTCAAAATAAAACCATCCTCGTCACGGGCGCTGCGGGCTTTGTGGGCGCAAATCTCGTCATGGAGCTGCTGCGCACCGTCTCCCCCGTTCACATCGTGGGACTTGACAACGTGAACGATTATTATGATCCCTCCATCAAGGAGTATCGACTTGCAAAAATCGAGGCTCTGGCAAAGGAATGTCCCGCATCCACCTGGACCTTTGTCAAGGGAAACATCGCTGACCGCTTCTTGATCGACGCTTTGTTTTCGGAGCATAGCTTTGCGGTGGTCGTCAACCTTGCGGCGCAAGCAGGCGTGCGCTATTCTATCACCAATCCCGACGTGTATATTGAGAGCAATCTCATTGGCTTCTACAATATTTTGGAGACCTGCCGTGCCCATCCTGTGGAGCATCTGGTGTATGCCTCCAGCTCCAGCGTGTACGGCTCCAACAAAAAGGTCCCCTACTCTACCGACGACAAGGTGGACAATCCCGTATCCCTGTACGCCGCCACCAAAAAGAGCAATGAGCTTATGGCGCACGCATACTCCAAGCTCTATAACATCCCCTCCACGGGACTTCGCTTCTTTACGGTCTACGGCCCTGCGGGAAGACCCGATATGGCGTATTTTGGATTTACCAACAAGCTGCTCAAGGGCGAGACGATCCAGATCTTCAATTTCGGCAACTGCAAACGAGATTTCACTTACGTTGACGACATCGTCACGGGAGTCAAGCACGTAATGCAAAACGCCCCCGAAAAAGCAGTTGGCGAGGACGGGCTCCCCGTTCCTCCCTACCGTGTATACAATATTGGAAATAACAGCCCCGAAAATCTTTTGGATTTCGTCACCATCCTTCAAGAGGAGCTGATCCGTGCAAAGGTCCTTCCTTCGGATTACGATTTTGAGGCGCACAAGCAGCTGGTTCCCATGCAGGCAGGAGACGTGCCTATTACTTACGCCGACACCACGGCTTTGGAGCGGGATTTCGGCTTCAAGCCCTCCACCTCGCTCAGAGAGGGGCTTCGCCGCTTTGCCGAGTGGTATCACGAATTCTATCAAAGCAAAAAATAAGCACTGTTACAGATATCGATAAGTTCAAGAAAGGAGACGCATATGAAGCCATCCGTCAGTTCTATTTTGTTTGCTCTGGTGCGGTTCGAGCTTTTTGGCACGACGCTGACGGACGATGTGAAGGACTGCATCACGCCGGAGCTGTTGCCGGGGCTGTATGCACTCTCCAAAGCCCACGACCTCTCTCACCTGGTAGCAGACGCCTTGGAAAGCCTAGGGCTTCTTCCTCCCGACTGTGAGGCAACAGCAAAATTCCAAAAGCAGCATATGCTTGCCGTTTATCGCTATCAGCAGCTCAGCGGTGAGCTTGCTATCCTAAAGGATTGCCTCGAACAGGCAAAGGTCCCTTTCCTTCCCCTGAAAGGCTCGGTGATTCGTTCTCTTTATCCCGAGGCGTGGATGCGCACCAGCTGCGATATTGACGTTTTGGTGCATCTTGAGGATCTGGACCGTGCCACCGCTCTTTTAACCAAGCAATTAGATTACAAAATCAGCGGCAGAGCCACCCATGACGTCTCCTTTTATTCCCTCTCACGGGTGCACGTAGAGCTACACTACACACTGATCGAGGACGACCACGCAGGAGGAAGCTCCACCGCCGTTTTGGAGAACGTATGGCAAAACGCCTCCCTTCTGGCAGGAACGGAAGCCACCTACCAAATGAGTGATGAGATGTTCTATTTCTACCACATTGCCCACATGGCAAAGCATTTAGAGGGCGGCGGCTGCGGGATCCGCTCCTTTATCGACCTCTATCTGTTGGATCGTGATGCAAGTGAAACAACTATCACGGCACGCAATGCGCTGCTTGCCAAAGGCGGGCTTTTGACCTTTGCCAAAGCCTGCACCCTGCTCTCCCAAGTATGGTTTGCCGGGGCAGAGCCCAGTGAGCTTTCCAAAAGATTGGAAAATTACATCCTTTCCGGCGGTGTGTATGGCACCGTGGAGACCAAGGTAGCAATGCAAAGGAACAAGCATGGCGGCAGGCTGCGTTATATCCTTTCCCGTATTTTTCTCCCCATGAGCGTCATGCGGGAAATATATCCCATCCTGAAAAAGCACCCCCTTCTTTTGCCTGTTTGCCATGTGAGAAGATGGTGCTCCCGTATCTCGGCAGGCAGATTCAAATACGCCGTCAAGGAGATCGGCACAGGCGGAACGCTTACGCAACAGACCGCCAACAGTGCATCTCAGCTTCTGCATGATTTGGAGCTGTGATAAAAAAGAGTTGAATTTCAATGCTTTGTGCATTTGAATTCAACTCTTTTTTTGTTTGGCTATTATCGGTCGGCATGCGGTTTTTCGCAATAACGATATTCGGCTTCTCCCCCTCAAATATCTGACAGGTCGCTTGACAGTCGCAGAAATCTGTTTTACAAAAGCGAAAATTCGGATTCATCATCGCCTCGGAAAACTGCCCGCATAGGTCAGGCAATCGATGCCAACAATGCGATAATTCGAATATTTGTTCAACAATAGCTTTGTTCCAACATTGGATACAAACACAATGATGTCTTAATTTGATTTGTATGTGTTCTTAATAAAGTTACTTATTATACGCAAATCATCTTTACGAACAAAAATCAAATCTAAGATCCTCGTTTTTGTCTTTACAGAGAAAAACAAGACAAAGCTCATACCGCAAATAAAATGACTTACCAAAGATGCAATTGCAGTTCCCAAAACACCGCAAAACGGAACAAGCCATAGATTCAACAACACATTAAGCACAACGGCACCCGCCAACAAGAACATATTCGTCAATTGCTTTTTGTGTACTATGTTATATTGTGAGATCATTTTTATGAACACCATAAAGACAGTTCCCAAAGTGCATACTATAGCAATTGAATACGCAGTCAAATATTCATCGCCGAAAAGAACACGTATAACCAATTTTCCAAAAACCAAAATAAAAACTGTTATCAAGGTGGATATAAAAACGCCCAATCTGCAGGCTTTTGCTACCTCGTCTTCTTCTTTTCCGGAAACCAATTTCCCCAATAGTATTTCTCGTATGGCATCGGGTATAAATAGCGCTTTATCTGCCAAACCTACACCGGTGGAATAAATTCCCACTTGATATGCCGATATAAATGTAAAACCATTCAACATAATAATATCCAAGCGAGAATTCAACATGGTAAGCAACAATGCAATCATTGGAATCCAGCCAAATTTCAACAATTCCCAAAGATAGCCGAAACTCAACTCTTTATATGTAAAGCGAAACTTTACACAAACCGTACTTGCTATGGCTCTAATAATGATTGCAATTGAAATGCAAATGATCATCAGAAAATTATTAGGCTTCAATAATACCCAAAACAACAGTAACACGATTGTTTCTGCAATCGAAGATATTAAATTTGTGAGGTTCCTTTTCTTGGGATGCTCAATGAGAAACACATAATTTATAATCGTTTCATATCCAAACACAGGAATAAGCAATATAGAAACCCTTATCACGATACCTGCGGGGATGAGAAATGAAATGATGCCCGCAAGAACAAACAACACAGAATATACAATTAATGTGGTCGAGCAAAATTTGTTAAGAAAATTCTTTGAAGAATCTTTTTTTCTATAATATGGAAACGCCTGATGAATTCCGCATGTGACCAAGATGCAGCCTACCGACACTATGCTCGTGATGGAAGCTGACACTCCCTTGAGCTCGGGCCCCAAAAACCTTGCCAAAAAAGCAGCATGGAAAATTCCGACAAAAACCGAGAATAATTTTGTCAGAACAGAAAAAACATAATCATTTCCCAGCAATTTATTATATAATTGATTTCGTCTCATCCCAAAGCCTCTATGTACTTTTTTAATTCATCAAAATTTTTATAGGCAGAGTCAATGATGACAGCAGGTATTTGGATCGGCACTTCTGCATATTCTTCCAACATATTGAGTATTGATTCACCGTTCGCCTTGTAGAGAGGTAAAACTCTTTCGGAATATCCGATATGTCTATAATAACGTTCAACTTTTTTGTAGTGCTCCGGAATTGCTATAACAGATTTGCCATATGAGCAGGCAACGATACCAACGTGAAGCTTATAGGTAACAACCGCATCGGATTGCTTTATCACAGAACATAACTCGAGAGGATCTCCATACTTATAAAAAGCGGCATCCTCTGTTGCAAATGCTTTAATCTTCTCGTAAATTGCATAGTCATCAGGGCACACTTGATCTGATGCAACAATAATATTATAATCTTCCCTATGCTTTTCATAAAATTGTTGGACTGCCGGAAGTACCTTCTCTGCTGCCCTCTTGTTTTGATTGATATGGACTAACATTTTTTTCTTTTTAGTACAATTTAATTGCACATTAGGGAGTTCATAGTCTGTAATGGTTTGTGCCAAATCGGATGTAACCATACTGTCAACTCCAAGTGTCTTAAGGAAATCGGAAGAATCGTCTTCCCGCACAATTACTTTATTGGCACGTTTACAAATATATTTGATTAACCTTTTCATAACGCCATATTTACACGGTCCGGCACCAACTCCAAGAATAAGCATGGGTTTTCGCAAAAATGCGAACTTCAGACCAATTGGAAAATACCGTTTAAACCATAGATATGTTGTATATAAAGAGGTATCATGACGATCTCCAAAAAAGCCACCGGGCATATATACCAATGCCTCAGCTTCGCTTATTGAGAAATCGGCAATTTTCGGTTTTCCAATAAACTTTTGAGCATAATCAGATAACAGATAGTATCTAAATTCACACTTATCGCTCAAATAGTCCGCCATAATTTTGGCAAACAGCATATCTCCAAAATTATCCGAATACGTTGCTCCTACAATCAAAACCTTATTCATGCCTCTTCTCCTCATAAAGAAATATAGATTCGGAAATATTTACCTGGCTTAACAAATACACTATATAATACCAATAGAATTCATCAAAAAAGAATTTATCAACCGCCAACAAGGGTAAAAACTGTGCTAACAGAAGTATGATTGTTTTCTTGCCGGGATTGATATAAGTAGGAAACATTATTCTTTTTGTTCTGATATACAACGCCACATACCACATTAATACCACGGCCCCCCCCATTATTCCCATTTTCCATAGTATT